>CBJNAS010000103.1:0-9175 GCA_966434565.1 uncultured Phenylobacterium sp. | reverse complement strand
CGGCCGGCGGGTCGGCTGATGCCTCCCGGGCCAGGGCCTTCCGCGTCAGGGCACGCCGCGTCCACGCACGAAGTGCATGACGAGCGAGACCAGGAACAGGACGAGGAAGACGTAGAACAGGATCTTGGCGACGCCCATCGCCGCGCCGGCAATGGTGGTGAAACCAAGCACGGCGGCGATCAAGGCGACCACCAGGAAGGTCAGAGCCCAGCCGAGCATTTGGCGTTCTCCATAAGCGCCCAGACGGGCGCACGTTGACATCGCGGACGAAAAGCCCGCTCACGTCCTCAACGTCCAGGAGACGCCGCCGTTCCTTTTGGCGGATTACTCAAGCCGATTTGAGGGTTTATCGGCGCTTGTCCCGACGGCCGGAGTCCCGCGCGCGGCTGGCCATGGCCGCCGAGACGACCGCGCCGACCACGCCCGGGTTGCGCACCAGGATCAGGCCGGCGGCCACCGCCGCCCCGGCGGCGATGATCGGCTTGTCGCGGGCGAGCTCGATCAGGCGCGCGGCCATGCTCTCGTCGTCCGACCGCCGTCGGCGGCCAGGCTGGACCTTGCGGAAGGCGACGACCGCCAGGACCAGGGCGAGCAGGGCGGCGACGATCGCGACCGCTGCGGCGCCGGCGGCGGGGCCGAGCCAGATGCGGACGAGGGCGTAGAGCGCGAAGGCCGCCGCGACCACGCAGACGGCCGCCGCCGCCGCCATCGCAGCGATGGCGGCGACCAGGGCGAGCGCTTTGCGGACGATCAACGGCGAACGGAGGAGAGCAGCAGGCCGATCAGCACGCCGAGGCCCAGCGCCGCGCCGGTGGCGGCCAGCGGCCGCTCGCGGACGCGCTCGGTCACATATTGCTGCGCCTGGTCCAGCTGCTGTCCGGCGGAATCGGCGTAGGTGCGCGACTGGGTGCGCAGTTGCTCGAGCCCATCCTGCACGGCCTGCTGGATCTTCCCGCGGTACTCGGCGAAGACGCGCTGGGCCTCGGCCGTCAGCTGCTTGCCTTCGGCGCTGCTCGCCGCGGTCGTGTTGTCTTCATAGTCAGCGGCGTTCGCGGGCATGTCGATGTCTCCGAAGAAAGGGACCCCGGCGGCGAGCGGGGCGCTTGCCTGAACGGGAAACAGCATAGGCAAGTTCCGTCCACCGCAAAAGCAGAGCTTGCTTGCGGCGCGCCGATCCGCCCCTTCTGCCAAGGCCATCGAAACGCCACGCCCAGGTCGCAGTTCCTATCGCGCGGAGCGGGTCTTCGGCCTATGTTCCGATGTAAGGACGAGTTACAGGCGGACGGACGCGTGGAGCGAGAGCGGCTGGAAGTTGCGCTGGACGCCGCGGAGCTGGGCCACTTCGAGTGGGATCTGCTTCGCGACAAAGCGTTTCTCAGCCCGCTTGCCGGGGCGATGGTGGGCCTGCCCGCCGGCCAGGTCGCGGTCGAGGGCGGCGATGTCTGGGAGCGGCTGGCGCACCCTGACGACGTCAAGCGCCTGCGGGAGGCGCGCAAGGGCCCGCTCTCGCGCGGCGAGCCGGCGGTGCTCGACTTCCGCCTGGCGCGGGCCGACGACGGCCGCACGGTCTGGCTGCGCGTGTGGGCGACGCCACAGATGGGCGCGGAGGGCGCGCCGGTCCGCGTGGTGGGCCTGGTGTCCGACATCACCACGCTGAAGCGCGAAGAAGAGCAGCGCCAGACCCTGATGGCCGAGCTCGACCACCGGGTGAAGAACATGCTGGCCGCGGTCCAGGCGCTCGCCTTTCAGACGGCCAAGCGGACCACCTCGCTCGACGCCTTCCTGGAGAACTTCGCCGGCCGGCTGAAGGCGCTGGGCTCGGCCAACGAGCTGCTCACCGCCGCCCGCTGGCGGGGCGCGGCGGTTGACCACATCCTCGCCGCCGAGCTCGGGGCGCTTTCCCCGGGCCAGACCAGCTGGGATGGCCCGGAGCTCTTCCTCACCTCGCGCGCCACCAATGCGCTCGCGCTGGCCCTGCACGAGCTCGCCACCAATGCGGTGAAGTTCGGCGCGCTGGCGATCGACACCGGCCGGGTGGAGGTGCGCTGGCGGCGCCTTCCAGGCGGCGGCTTCGAGCTGTCGTGGACCGAGAGCGGCGGCCCGACCGTCGCCCCGCCGACCCGCCGGGGCTTCGGCACGACGCTGCTCGAGCAGGTCACCGGGCGGGAGCTCAACGGAGAAGCGGTGGTCGAGTACCGCCCCTCGGGCGTGCGCGCCCGGCTCACCGCCGGCGAGGCTGCCGTCGCCCCCAAGCCCGAATCGGTTCCCGAGGCCCCGCTCACGCGGACCGCCGAGGTCGCGCCGGCCCAGCACGCGCCACGGAGCCTGAAGGGCTCGCGGGTGCTGATCGTCGAGGACGCCGTGCTGCTGGCGCTGGAACTGGAGACCGGCCTCGCGGAGGCCGGCGCCGAGGTGGTGGGCCCGGCCTATGAGCTGGAGGAGGCCATGGCCCTGCTCGAGCGGCCGATCGACGCGGCGGTGCTGGACGCCAACCTGAACGGACGCTCGGTGACCCCGGTCGCCGAGGCGCTCGCCCGGCGCAAGGTTCCCTTCGTCTTCGCCACCGGCTATGGAGACACCGGCGGCGCGCCCGGCGGCTTCGATGCGCCGGTGATCCGCAAACCCTATGACGTCACCCAGGTAGCGGCTGCGGTCGCCGAGCTGCTCAGCGCCTGAATCGCGCCAGACGCGAAGATTTTCGCCGCCCTAAACCTTTGATACCCTGAGACAAGTCGCCGCCTGTCCGAGCCCGAAGCTGTGCCTTATGACAGAAGGCCAGGGGGGCCTGCGGCGTACACCGCAGGGGCCGGACCGGCGGCCCAGGGTATTCGCCCGCGTCAAGCGACCTGACCTCCGAATTCGGTCCGCGGCAGAGGCCGCGGGCCGGATGCGTCAGACGACGCCGGTCTTCTTCAGATCACGGATCCGCTCCGGCGAGCAGCCGGCGCGCTCGGCGAGCACCGCCTCGGTGTGCTCGCCCAGCCGCGGCCCCGGCCAGCGCACCTGTCCCGGCGTCGCGCCCAGCCTGGGGAAGGCGTTCTGCATCCGCACCGGGCCCAGCGCCGGATGCTGCGCGGTGACGATCGACTCTCGCGCGAGGTATTGCGGATCGGCCAGCATGTCGGGGGCGCGGTAGAGCCGGCTCGCCGGCACGCCGTGCGCGTCAAGGGCGGGCAGCAGCTCATCCAGCGCATGTGCTGCGGTCCACTCGGCGATGATCTCGTCGAGCTCGGCCTGGTTGCGGCCGCGGCTGGCGTGGTCGCAGAAGCGCGGGTCGCCGGCCAGCTCCGGCCGCCCCATGGCCTTGGCGAGCCGGGGATAGACGTTGTCGCCGTTGGCCCCGATCAGGATCATCTCGCCGCCGGCGCAGGGATAGATGTTGGACGGCGCTATCCCCGGCAGGATGGAGCCGGAGCGCTCGCGCACATAGCCGGTCAGGTCGTAGTCGGCGACCAGGCTCTCCATCACCGCCAGCACGCTCTCATAGAGCGCCGCGTCGACCAGCTGGCCGCGGCCGGTGCGCCGGCGCGCATGCACGGCCATCAGCACGCCCATGGCCGCGTGCATGGCGGTGAGGCTGTCACCGATCGAGATGCCGGCGCGCGACGGCGGCCGGTCCGGTTCGCCGGTGACCGCGCGCATTCCGCCCATGGCCTCGCCGATCAGGCCGAAGCCGGCGCGGCTGGAATAGGGCCCGGTCTGCCCGAAGCCGGAGATCCGGGCCATGATCAGGCCCGGGTTCTCCGCCGAGAGCGCCGCGTAGGAGAGGCCCCACTTTTCCATCGTCCCGGGCCGGAAGTTCTCGATCAGCACGTCGGCGCCGGCGATCAGGGTGCGGGCCAGCGCCTGGCCCTCGGGCTGGCGCAGGTCCAGCGTCACCGACTTCTTGTTGCGGCCGATCACCGCCCACCAGGTGGAGAGGTCCTCGGCGAGGGTGCGGCCCCAGCGGCGCATGGGATCGCCCCCCGCCGGATCCTCGATCTTGATCACCTCAGCGCCGAAGTCGCCGAGGATCTGGCCGCAGAAGGGCCCGGCGATCAGGGCGCCCATCTCGACCACGACCAGGTCGGACAACGGGCCTTCGGCGGTGGTCTCGGCCATCAGGGGCTCCTCGGAACGGCGCGCGGGGCGGCGAGTTCAGGCTTGAGAGCGGGCGAGCCGCCCGCTTGTCAACCGCGAGACGCCCGATGCCTGTCCGCGTCCTGCTGGCCGTCGCCCTGGCCGAGGTCCTGGGCCTGACGGCGGCCGGCTGCGAACGGGCGGCGCCGCAGGGGGCCGAGGCGGCCGCCCATGCCGCCGCCCAGCCAAAACCCGGTCCGGTCGCGATCACCCCGCAGGCCTCGCCACAGCCCTCGGCGCAGGATTTCGTCGCCCAGGCCAGCGCCGGAGACGCCTTCGAGATCGCCGCGGCGCAGATCGCCCAGTCCCGCGCGCAGAACCCGGAAGTGAAGGACTTAGCCCGGATGATCGCCCATGATCACGCCGCCTCGTCCGGCAAGCTGAAGGCGGCGCTGGACGAAGCGGGCCAGAGCCTGGCTGCGGCCAACGCTCCAAACCCGGACCAGCAGGCCCAGTTGGGCCGCCTGCGCCAGGAAGCTCCCAAGGGCTTCGACAAGGCCTATCTGGCCGGCCAGGTGGCGGCGCATCAGAAGGCGCTGGCGCTGATGCAAGGCTATGCCCAGGACGGCGGGGTCACGGCGCTAAAGGCCTTCGCCGGAGAAGGGGCGAGCCTGGTGCAGCGCCACCTGGACCTGGCGCAGAGCCTCGATGAGCGGCTGGAGTAAGCTTCCCTCCCCTGGGGCTACGGCATTCAAACAACTCGGCTCGAGGGCCTGAACGCCCCCTCAGTCGCCTTCGGCGACAGCTCCACCGCGCAGCGGGGGCGGTGGCTCACGCCGCGAGGCGGGAGACGGAGGGGGCGTTCGGCGCGGACGTGTGATCCGGTAGCCCCATGAAGGGGAGGGAAGCTCAGTCGTGCCAGGCCCGGCCGGCCCGCTCGATCACGGCGAAGGCGCCAGCGGGGCCCCAGCTGCCGGCGGCGTAGGGCTTGGGGGCCAGGCCCGCCTCGCGCCAGGCGTCGGCCACGCCGTCGATCCAGCGCCAGGCCTCCTCCACCTCGTCGCGGCGCACGAACAGGGTGGAGTTGCCGGTGATCACGTCGAGCAGCAGCCGCTCGTAGGCGATCCGCCGCCGCGCGCCCGGCCCTTCGTAGGCGCGCAGCAGGGAGAGCGAAAGCGGCAGGGACTGCAGGCGCATGCCCCCCGCCGTCAGCCCCGGCGCCTTGTTCATCAGCAAGAGCTCGATGTCCTCGTCCGGCTGCAGGTCGATGACCAGCCGGTTGGCGACGAGGTCGTCCTTGGCCGCCCCGTCGAAGATGGAGTGCGGCACCGGCTTGAATTGGATGGCGATCTGGGTGCGCCGCTCGGGCAGGCGCTTGCCGGTGCGCAGGAAGAAGGGCACGCCCGCCCAACGCCAGTTGTCGATGTCGGCCCGGAGCGCCACGAAGGTGTCGATCCCGCTGGTCGCGCCGCGCTCGGTCTCGTAGCCCTTGACCTGCTTGCCGCCGACGACGCCCGCCGTGTACTGGCCGCGGATGCTGCAGCCGTGGGCGTCCACCCGGCTGAAACGGCGCAGCGACCGGAGCACCTTGACCTTTTCGTTGCGCACGGAGTCCGGCTCCATGTCGCTGGGCGGCTCCATGGCCACCAGGCAGAGCAGCTGCAGCATGTGGTTCTGCAGCATGTCGCGCAGCGCGCCGTACTCGTCGTAGTAGGGCCAGCGCTCGCCCACCCCCTCGGTCTCGGCCACGGTGATCTGCACGTGGTCGATGGTGAGGTTGTTCCAGAGCGGCTCGAACAGGGTGTTGGCGAAGCGCAGCGCGATCAGGTTCTGCACCGTCTCCTTGCCGAGGTAGTGGTCGATGCGGAAGATCCGCTCCTCGTCGAACACCTCGCCCACCGCGACATTGATCTCGTGCGAGGTGGCCAGGTCGCGGCCGATCGGCTTCTCCAGCACGATGCGGGTCGCGTCGTGCGCCAGGCCCGAGGCGGCCAGCGCCGCGCAGACCCGCCCGTAGAGGCTGGGCGACAGGGCGAGGTAGAAGATCGGCGCCTGCAGGCCGGCCAGCATCGGCTTGAGCTCGCGCGCGCCGGCCTCGGCGGTGGCGTCCGCCGCCATGAAGTCGAGCCGCCCGGCGAACCGCGCCCAGATCGCGGGGTCGAGGCCGCCCGGCCGTGCGGCCAGCAGCTCCTGCACCTGATTGATGAAGTCCTCGCGGGACAGGTGCGAGCGCGCCGTGGCCAGCACCTTGAAGCCATCTGGCAGGAAGCCGTCGGCGTCCAGGTAATAGAGGGACGGCAGCAGCATGCGCTTGGCGAGATCGCCGGTCGCCCCGAACAGAACGATCCCATCCGCCTGCCGCGCTTCGACCATCGGCTCACCCTTCGTGTTCGGAACACGCGCGGGGCATGCGCGGATTGCGCGCGATGCGTCAAGGGGCCGCAACCAACTTAGCATGTGTTGGGGATCGACCGCGGGCGCTCGCGCGTTTCCCAGCCGACGAAGGGGACCGACCGAGGGGCGGATGCATCTTCATGGCTATCGAGGATCTCACCATCGGACTGCCTGCGCCGAAGCCACTGAGGCTGCGGGAGACGGCCCTGTTCCTCGATCTGGACGGTACGCTGGCCCCGATCGCCGCCCGGCCGCAGGACGTTCGCCCTGACTCCCGTCGCACGCAGCTGCTGGAGCGGCTGGACCAGGCGCTGGAGGGACGGCTGGCGGTGGTCAGCGGCCGCACGCTCGCCGACGTCGACCGCATCCTGGAGGGACGCATCACGGCGGTGGCGGCCGTCCACGGCCTGGTGCGCCGCGCCGCCGACGGAATCCTGCGGGAGGCCTCGCCGCACCCCGCGCTGGGCGTTGCGGCGGAACAGCTGCGCGCCTTCGCGTCCCGCGATTCCGGCCTGATCGTCGAAGAGAAGGGCTTGAGCGTGGCGCTGCACTACCGCCTGGCGCGGGCGCACGCTGACGCCGCCCAGGCCTGCGCCCAGGCCCTGGCGGCCGACACCGGGCTCACCCTGCAGCACGGCGACATGGTCGAGGAGCTGCGCACGCCCGGCCCCACCAAGGGCGACAGCGTGGCGGGTTTCCTGAAGGCCGCCCCCTTCGCCGGCGCGCGGCCGGTGTTCGTCGGCGACGACGCCACTGACGAGCACGGCTTCTCCGCTGTCCAGGCGCTCGGCGGTATGGGCGTGCTGGTCGGGCCGATGCGCCCGACCGCGGCGCGCTACCGCATCCGGGGCGTCGAAGAGGCGCTGGCCTGGCTCGAGGCGTCGCTATGAGACCTGCGTCGGGAACCCTGCGCGGGCGCGCGCCGCAAGTCGCCGTAGCTCCGGAAAGGAGCGAAGCCGGATGAGCCGCCTGATCGTGGTCTCCAACCGGGTGAGCCCGCCGACCGGCAAGGGCGACGAGAGCGTCGGCGGGCTGGCCATGGCGCTGGCCGCGGCGCTGCGCGAATACTCCGGCCTGTGGTTCGGCTGGAGCGGCAAGACCACGCCGGAGTTCACCGGCCAGCTCTCGATGCAGAAGATCGAGGGGGTGATGGTCGCCACGGTCGACCTCGAAGAGGCCGACATCGACGAATACTACAACGGCTACGCCAACAAGACGCTCTGGCCGCTGTTCCACTACCGCACGGACCTGGCCGCCTACGATCGCGTCTATGGCGAGGGCTATGAGCGGGTGAACCGCCGGTTCGCCGAGACCTTGCGGCCGCTGATCGAGCCGGGCGACCTGGTCTGGGTGCACGACTACCACCTGATCCCGCTGGCCCGCGAGCTGCGCCGGCTGGGCGTGAACAACCGGATCGGCTTCTTCCTGCACGTCCCCTGGCCCGCCCACCAGCTGGTCACCACCCTGCCCGGCCACAAGCAGCTGGTGGAGGCGATGTTCGACTACGACCTGGTGGGCTTCCACACCGCCGAGTACCAGCAGGCGTTCGAGGAGTTCGTGCTGACCGAGGCGGCCGGCGAGCAGCCGGCGCCCGGCCTGTGGAAGGCTTTCGGACGGACGGTGCGCGTTGGAGCCTATCCGATCGGCATCGACGCGGGAGACTTCGCCAAGCTGGTGCGCTCGGCCCGCGCGGTGCGCATGCGCGACATCATGACCGCCTGCACCGTGTTCCGGAACCTGATCGTCGGCGTCGACCGCCTCGACTACTCGAAGGGGCTGGAGGAGCGGTTCCTGGGGTTCGAGCGGCTGCTGTCCGACCATCCGGAGCTGCGGCGCGAGGTGCTGATGCTGCAGATCGCCCCGGTCAGCCGCGAGGGCGTCGACGCCTACCAGGAGATCCGCGCCCGGCTGGACGCGCTCTCCGGCCGCATCAACGGCGAGTACGCCGACATCGACTGGGCGCCGTTCCGCTATGTGAACAAGAACTACCGCCGCGACGAGCTCGCCGGCATCTACCGCGCGGCCCGGGTCGGGCTGGTCACGCCCTTGCGCGACGGCATGAACCTGGTCGCCAAGGAGTTCGTCGCCGCCCAGGACCCGAAGGACCCAGGCGTGCTGATCCTCTCGCGCTTCGCCGGCGCCGCGCGCCAGCTGACCGAGGCCCTGCTGGTCAACCCGAACAGCCCCGAGGAGATCGCCGAGGCCCTGAAGCAGGCGCTGGTCATGGAGGGACCGGAGCGAATCCGCCGCTGGCGCGCTCTGTTCGACAACGTCGAGCGCGAGGACGTCACCGCCTGGCGCGACTCCTACGTCGCCGACCTGGCCCGGGTCGAGGTGGTTCCGACCGCGCTGGCCAGTTGAGGACGCGCGATGCCCTCCGACCCGAAGCTCGCCCGCTACCGGGCCAAGCGCGACTTCAGCAAGACCGCCGAGCCCACCGGCGCCGAGCGCACCAAGGCTTCCAACCGGTTGCGCTTCATCATCCAGAAGCACGCGGCCACGCGGCTGCACTACGACTTCCGCCTGGAGCTCGACGGCGTCTTCAAGTCCTGGGCGGTGACGAGGGGCCCGTCGCTCGACCCGCACGACCGCCGGCTCGCGGTCGAGGTGGAGGACCATCCGCTCGACTACGGCGACTTCGAAGGGACCATCCCCAAGGGCCAGTATGGCGGCGGCACGGTGATGCTGTGGGACCGCGGCTACTGGGAGCCGGAGCCCGGGA
>CBJNAS010000102.1:0-9237 GCA_966434565.1 uncultured Phenylobacterium sp. | reverse complement strand
GTGGTCGTGGGTCTCCTTGGCGAGCAGACCGCGCGCCTGCAGGGCCTCGCATACGCTCCGGGCGCCGCCGGCGTCCTCGTGCAGCTCGACCGCGATCATCAGGCCACGGCCGCGGACTTCCTTCACCGAGGCCGCCTTGATGCTTTCCAGGCTCGCCTTGAGCCGCGCGCCTATGCGGGCCGCGTTCTCGACCAGGCCTTCCTCGGTCAGCACCTTCAGGGCGGCGCGCGCCACCGCGCAGGCCAGCGGGTTGCCGCCGAAGGTCGAGCCGTGCTCGCCCGGATGCAGCACGCTCATCGCCTCGGCATTCGAGAGCACGGCCGAGACCGGGTAGAATCCGCCGGAGAGCGCCTTGCCGATCAGGGTCAGGTCCGCCTCCACCCCCTCGTGCTCCTCGGCCAGCAGCTTGCCGGTGCGCCCCAGCCCGGTCTGGATCTCGTCAAGGATCAGCAGGACGTCGTGCGCGCTGCAGAGCTCGCGCGCGCGTCGGAGGTAGCCCGCGGGCGGGACGATCACGCCCGCCTCGCCCTGGATCGGCTCGACCAGGAAGGCCGCGGTGTTGGGGGTGATGGCCGCGGCGAGCGCCTCGGCGTCGCCGTAGGGCACGACCTTGAACCCCGCCGGGAAGGGGCCGAAGCCGTCGCGCGAGGCGGGATCGGTGGAGAAGCCGACGATGGCGATGGTGCGGCCGTGGAAGTTGCCGGAGCAGACGATGATCTCCGCCTGGCCATCCGCTACGCCCTTGACCTGATAGGCCCACTTGCGCGCGATCTTCAGGGCGCTCTCCACCGCCTCCGCGCCGGAGTTCATCGGCAGGGCCTTGTGCGAGCCGGTCAGCGCGCAGAGCTCCTCGTAAAAGGGCGCGAGCTGATCGTTGCGGAAGGCGCGCGAGGTGAGCGTGAGGCGGCCGGCCTGCTCGACCATGGCGGCCAGGATCTTCGGATGGCAGTGGCCCTGGTTCACCGCCGAATAGGCGGAAAGGCAGTCGAGATAGCGGCGGCCGGCCACGTCCCAGACATGCACGCCTTCCCCGCGGGTCAGCACCACGTCGAGCGGCTTGTAGTTCTTCGCCCCGTAGCGCGCCTCCAGCGCGATCAGGTCCTGCGCCTGGTGGGGCGTGAGCGAGATGTCGTTCATGGGGGCGCTCCTATTCGGCGGCGATGGCGGTGGTGGCGGACGCGCTCGTGCGGTCGAGCCTGAGCGTCATGCAGTAGGCGGCCCCGCCGGAAAGGATGAAGGGATCGAGATCCACCTCGACCAGGTCATAGCCCCGCCGGCCCAGGGTCTCGCGCAGGCTCTGCGGCGCGCGGGCCATGATCACCGTGTGGCCGAGGTTGACGGCGTTGACGCAGAAGGCGGTCGCTTCGGCCTCGCTGGCCTCGATGCGCAGGCGGGCGGGCACGCGGGCGCGGATGGTCTCCAAGGCCTGCGGCGTGAAGGCGGGCGGATAATAGAGCACCTCGCCGCCGGCAAGCGGGCAGAAGCAGGTGTCCAGGTGGTAGAAGGCCGGCGTCGCCAGCTCCAGCGGGACGACTTCCTGGCCGAAGATGTTGCGGACCACGCCGAGCGCGCCGCGGCTGGAGCGCTGGCCCCAGCCGCCCCAGAACCATCCGCGGCGGGAATCCCAGATCGCGTCCCCCGCGCCCTCGTGGAACAGGTGGTCGGGCAGGTCGACCACCTCGCGCACCAGGCCGCGCGTCCGCAGCCTGAGGAAGACGGAGCGGAACACCGCCTCCTCGCCCTGGCGCTCGGGACAGCGGAAGCGGGCCAGCAGCACCTTGCCGTCCAGCACCACCGCCGCATTCGCCGGGAAGACCAGGTCGGGCAGGCCGCGCACGCCTTCGATCGTATCGACGTCCGCGCCGGCGTCCGCCAGCGCTTGGCGCAGGGCCGCGTAGGACGCCGCAGCCCGGGCGCGGCAGGTCTGCGGATCGGCGCGCCAGGCCTTGGGCTGCATCCACGGGTTGATCTGGTAGCAGACCTCGAAGCCGGAGGGCTCCGTCATCAGGAACAGCGGCCGGCCGCGCATGCGAAACTCCCTGTATTCGGAAGAATCTTGGTGCGTGATGATGTTAGCGTTAAGCCTGCAAGCTGCTACTCTTTGTGAGATTTTTTGGCGGTTCGCCAAGCGATGGTGACGATCCGTGGATGAGCTCGACCGCCAGCTGCTGGCCCTGCTGCGGGCCGATTCGCGAACCCCCGCCGCGACCCTGGCCGCACGCCTGAAGGTCTCGCGCGGCACGGTGCAGAACCGCATCGCCCGGCTGCAGGCCCAGGGGGTGATTCAAGCCTTCACCGTCCGAACCCGCCCCGAGCTGGAGGCGCAGCGGGTGCGCGCGGTCATGTGCATCGCCATCGAGGGCGAGCGCTCCTCCGCCGTGGTCCGCAAGCTGAAGGGCTTTCCCGCCGTGGAGCGCATCCACACCACCAATGGCCGCTGGGACCTGGTGGCCGAGCTGGAGGTGGGCAGCCTGGCCGAATTCAGCCACGCCCTGGACGATATCCGCAGGGTCGAGGGGATTTCGGCGACGGAGACGTCGCTGTTGTTGGCCACGGTGTAGAACACATCCGCCCCCTCCCTCAGCGCTGCGCCACCAGGAAGAACCGCGGATAGGCGAGCAGCACCGCGCCGTCGGCGAGCGGTGGATAGGCTTCGGCGATCCGCGCCAGGTAGTCGGCGCGGAAGCCGGCCTGTTCGACCTCGGACAGCGGCGCGAGATAGGGGCGAAGCGCCGTCGAGCCGACGAAGTCGACGATGGCCTCGGGGCCCGGCAGGGCGTGGTGATAGGTCGTGCGCCAGATGTCGACGCGGGCCGCGTGCGGCTTCAGCGCATCAAAGTAGTCCCGCGCGGGCGCCAGCGGCGCGCGGGCGGCCGCGGCGAGGCGCGCGGTCCAGGGGCCCTGCCGGGCCGTCTCCTCCATCAGCCGATGCGTCGGCTCGGCCACATTGTCCGGCATCTGGAGCGCCAGCACCCCGCCGGGCGCGAGGGCCGCCAGCACCCGCGGCAGCTGTTCGACGTGGCGCGGCAGCCAATGGTAGACCGCGTTGGCGTAGACGAGGTCCAAGCCCGGCCCGGGCGTCCAGCTCGCGGCCTCGGCGTGCTCGAAGCGGAGCCTCGGCAGCCGCGCGCGGGCCTGGGCCAGCATGGCGGGCGAGCTGTCCAGTCCGGTGATCTCGGCTGAGGGAAAACGCTCCGCCAGGAGCTCGGTGGAATTGCCGGGACCGCAGCCCACGTCCACCACCTTGCGCGCGGTCGCCAGGGGCACGGCCGCCAGCAGGTCGCGGGCCGCCCGCGTACGCTCCTGCTCGAACTTCAGATAGGCCCCGGGCGACCAGTCCGGCGCCGGCTGCTGTCCTGGCTCGGCCATGAGGCGCCCTTTCGCGGTATGGGGCGGGGCAAAAAAAAGCCGGGCCCGAGGGCCCGGCAGTCATAGGGAGGAAACGCCCAGGATGGGCAAGGGTTGAAATAGGCGCCCATTGTGGCGAAGCAAGGGCCAAGCTGAAAAATTTCCCGACAAACGTGCAGGGGCGGCGCGGCCGAAGCCTGCTCGTCCGGGCAGGTTTCTTAGACACCCGCCGGCGGCGGTCAGCCCTGCTCGGGCGCGTTCGGACTTGGAGGCGCCCGCGACGCGACGTCTCGGCTGGGACGGGTGGACCCGGAAGTCCGCTCGTGCTTGATGGCCCTATGCCCCTGATCGGCCACGCAAAGACGCATCTGAAGAAGCGGCTTTTCCGCCTTGTGATGAACGTCCGCGAGCCGGTGCTGGAGCGGCCGCGGCTGCGGGCCGTGCTGCGCGCCCTGGGCGCGCCGCTGATCTGGCTGCTGCTGTACCTCAGCCGCGGCGCCGCCGCCGTGCCCGCCGAGCCGGTGCTGCGGCTGCCGCTGGACTACGAGCCTGCGCCCACCGCGCTCAACGCGGCGATCCTGCTGCACGCCTACCATGTCGAGGTGCTGCCCGAGGTGGCGGCGCTGCTGCGGCGGCTGCCGTTCCGGGCCGACCTGGTGGTGACCACCGACACCGAGGCCAAGCGCCAGGCGGTGCTGTCCGCCTTCGTGGGCTGGCAGGCGGGCTCGCTCGACGTGCGGATCACGGCCAACCGCGGCCGCAACGTCGCGCCCCAGCTGATCGCCTGCCGCGACATCTTCGAGAGCCACGAGCTGGTGCTGGTCCTGCACACCAAGCTCTCTAGCCATACCGACACCCTGGCCGGGTGGCGTGCGCGGCTGCTCGACGACCTTGTGGGCGCGCCGGCGGTGGCGCGCGGGGTGATGGAGGCGTTCGCCACCCTGCCCAAGCTCGGGGTGCTGGCGCCGCGGATCTATCCCGAGGTGCGCAAGCACATGATCTGGGGCGAGAACTACCCGATCTGCCGGAGGCTGGCCGAACGCCTCGGCTTCAACCTCTATCCGGACAGCCCGCTCGACTTCCCCGCCGGCTTCATGTTCTGGGCGCGCACCGCGGCGCTCAGGCCGTTGCTGGACCTCGAGCTCGACCTGGCCGATTTCGAGGAGGAGCTCGGCCAGAAGGACGGGACGCTGGCGCATGCGCTCGAGCGGCTGATCTTCCACGCCTGCGAACAGTCCGGCCATCGCTGGGTGCGGGCCGGGCGTGAGCTCGACCCCGCCACGCCGGAGGCCTTCTACGGCGCCTGGAACCCGCGGGTGCTGGCGCGCGCGCTCACCGACCGGGCCCGCACCGTGCTGATCCCCGGCCGCCCGGCCCAGCCGACCGCGGGCACCGAGGCCGAGAGCCTGCTGGGCGGGCCCGATCCGAAGACCGCCTTCCGCGCGGCCTGCGCCGCCGAGCTCGACGGCTTCCTGGCGAGTGGCGAGCGGCTGGTGCTGCCGACCGGCGGGCCGCCGGCGGTGTCGATCCTGCTGGTGCTGTTCAACCAGGTCGAGCTCACCTTCGAGTGCCTGCGCTCCCTGACCCGCGCCCTGGACGTGCCCTGCGAGGTCATCCTGGTCGACAACGCCTCCAGCGACCGGACCCAGGAGCTGCTGGCGCGCGTCGACGGCGCCACCGTGATCCGCAACGCCCAGAACCTGCACTTCCTGCGCGGCGTGAACGAAGGCGCGCGGACCGCGCGCGGCCGCCACCTGCTGCTGCTCAACAATGACGCCCGCCTGACTCCCGGCTCCATCGCCGCGGCGGTCGAGCGGCTGGACGCCGAGCCGGACCTGGGCGCCGTCGGCGGGCGCATCATCCTGCTGGACGGCAAGCTGCAGGAGGCGGGCAGCATTGTCTGGAGCGACGGGACCTGCGTGGGCTACGGCCGCGGCCAGGATCCCTGGGCCCCCGAGTTCCAGTTCCGCCGCGACGTGGACTACTGTTCCGGCGCCTTCCTGATGGTCAGGCGCGAGCTGTTCGAGCGCCTCGGCCGGTTCGACACGGCCTTCGCCCCGGCCTATTACGAAGAGACCGACCTCTGCATGCGCATCCGCGAGGCGGGCTTCCGCATCGGCTACGATCCGCGCATCCAGCTGACCCACTTCGAGTTCGGCAGCGCCGTCAGCTCGGAGGCCGCGCTGGCGCTGCAGGCGGCGCACCACCGCCTGTTCCAGCAGCGGCACGCCGAAGCCCTGGCGCAACGCCATCCGCGCCCCGGGACCTCGCTCCTGAATGCGCGCATGCGCGGCGGATGGCGCGGCCGGGTGCTGATCGTCGACGACCAGATTCCCTATCCGCAGCTGGGCGCGGGGTACCCCCGCGCGCTCGACCTGCTCCGCGCCGTCGTCGAGGCGGGCTGGTTCGTCACCTACTATCCCCTGGTCTACCCGGACGTGGACTATGCCGAGGCATACCGGGTGATGCCGCCGCAGGTGGAGATCGCCGCCGAGCGCGGCGAGCAGGGGCTGACGGACTTCATGCGCGAGCGGCGCGGCTGGTACGACGCCGCGGTGGTCAGCCGGCCGCCCAACATGCTGGTGTTTCGCGAGGCGCTGGCCGAGGCGCCGGGTTTCATCTCGCCCGACCGGGTCGTCTACGACGCCGAAGCCATCTTCGCCCTGCGCGACCAGGCGCGGGCGCAGATTGCGCGCCAGCGGGACGCCAAGCTCAAGGAGCGGTCGGACCGGATGCTGAGGCGGCAGCTGGCCCAGGAGGTCGAGCTGTGCGCCGGCTCGCGGGTGGTGCTGGCGGTCAACGAGGTGGAGGCCGAGCATTTCCGCGCCGCTGGCGCGCACGACGTGCGCGTTCTGGGCCATGCGCTGAAGCCCCGGCCGCTGGGCGGCGGCTTCGCCGAGCGGCGCGACCTGCTGTTCGTGGGCGCCATGGACGAGGACGATTCCCCCAACGCCGACTCGCTCGCCTTCTTCGTTCGCGAGGTCATGCCGTGGCTGGATGCGCGGATCGGCTGCGACTGGGTGCTGCGCGTCGCCGGCCGTTGCGGCGCGCCACGGGTGCGGGCGCTGGCGGGCGGGCGTGTGCGGCTGCTGGGCCGGGTGGCCGATCTGGGCGAGCTCTATGCCACGAGCCGGGTGTTTATCGCGCCCACCCGTTATTCGGCGGGGATCCCGATGAAGGTGCACGAGGCCGCGGCCCATGGCCTTCCGGTGGCGGCGACCTCCCTGCTGGCCGGCCAGCTCGGCTGGGCCGACGGCGAAGCGCTCGCCGTGGGGGACACGCCGGTCACCTTCGCCCGCGCCTGCCAGCACCTCTACGAGAACGCCGCCCTGTGGCAGACGGTGCGCGCCGGCGCGCTCGCGCGGGTCGTGTCCGAATGCAATCCGGCCGCCTTCGCCGCCAAGGTCGCGGCGGCGGTGGAGACCGCCGCCGGGGTTCAGGCGGCGAGCAGCTCGTCCAGCTTGCGGATGTCGGTGACCGGCGAGGCGACCCCCGCCTCCAGGCGCATGACCTTGTTGCAATAGAGTCGCAGCAGGTCGTGATCGTGCGAGGCGAGCACCAGGATGCCGGCCCGCTCGACCAGCTTCAGCAGCCGCTTGTGCGCCAGCTGCTGGAACTCGGCGTCGCCCACGGCGATCCACTCGTCCATCAGCAGCACGTCGGCGTCCACCGCGGTCGCCGCGGCGAAGGCGAGCCTCGCCTGCATGCCGGAGGAGTAGGTCTTCACCGGCATGGCGAGGAACGGGCCCAGGCCGGTGAACTCGGCGATCTCGTCCAGCTTGGCTTCGATCTCGCGTGAGCTCATGCCGGCGATCCGGCCACGCAGGCGGAGGTTGTCGAAGCCGGAGGCCGAGCTGTCGATCCCCAGGTTGATGTCGAGCAGCGGCGCGATGCGGCCCTGCACCTCCACCTGGCCGTCATCGGGCTCGTAGGCGCCGGAGAGGGCGCGCAACAGCGTGGTCTTGCCCGAGCCGTTGTGGCCGACCAGGCCCAGCCGGTCGCCGGCCCTCAGCTCCAGGTTCACGCGCGACAGCGCGGTGACTTCCGTCACCCCGGCGTGGGAGCCGAGGCGGCCGCCCACGGTGACCGCCGCCAGCCGCTTCTTCAGCGACTTGGCGTCGACTCCATAGACGGGAAACCGCAGGGTGAGGTCACGGCAGGAGATGGAGACCGGCTGCGCCCTGCTCGCGGCGCTCGGCGCGATCGGGTTCTGCAGGGCGAGCTTCTGGGCGCGCTTCATAGGTAATGCACGATCCGGCGACGGGTCATGGCGAAGATACTGAACACCAGGGCCCAGCCCGCGACCCCCATGATGACGAGAAAGGCGTAGGTGTGCGGCGCGCTGGGCGCGCCCATCAGCGGCGCCCGGACGGCTTCCAGCATGTGGTAGAAGGGATTGAAGTCCAGCACCGCGTGCTTGGCGCCCTTCAGCCGGTCGGCCGGCCAGAACACCGGGGTGACGAAGATCGCGAACTGCATGATCGAGGTCACCACCTGGGGGATGTCGCGGAAGCGCGCCGAGGCGATGCCCACCAGCATGCTGAGCCAGGCGGCGTTGACCACCAGGCCCAGCAGCCCCACCAGCGCCCCCGCGGGGTTCATCACCCGCCAGTAGCCGTAGACCGCCAGCACGACGACCACGATCACCAGGTGATGGGCCAGGTTGATCAGGTTCCGCAGCACCGTCCGCCACAGGAAGGTGAACATCGGCAGGCTGGTCTGGGACAGCATGTTCGCGGCGTTGACGAAGGTGTCGCAGCCCTCGTTGATCATGTTGCTGATCGTGCCGAAGAAGACGATGCCGAGGGCGACCAGCGGCAGGAAGTCGTGCAGGCTGATGCCGAACAGCTTGGCGTAGACCAGGCCGATGCCCATCACCATCAGGCCCATGGAGAGGGTGATCCAGAACGGCCCCAGGATCGAGCCGCGGTAGCGCGCGACCACGTCGTGCCGGGCCAGCGACCAAGCCAGGCTCAGCCGCTGGACCGACCCGGTAAGGTCCTGGAACGCCATCTGGAACTCGAACAGCGCGCCGCGCCGCCCGGTCCGCAGCATGTGAGTCGCCGTGTCCATCTGCTCTCCGAAGCGGCCGCTGGTAACAGTTGGCCTATCCCCGCGCAAGGACGGCGCCCGCTGCGCGACAGCCCGGCTGGCGAGGTGAAATTGACGTTCGCTCTTGGTCCGGGGACGGCTCAGCAGCGAACCTCAAATTCGTAATCCTCACTAGAAACACAATCTTGCTCGTGTCCTGATCGCCTCTGACGGTCGCCGGAGGTTGCTCCAGGCGATGACGAACGTCAGAGACGGGACACTAGCTGCCCGCCGAAAGTGGCCGCCGCGTGGCAAAGCCGCCGGCCCGCTTTGCGCCGGCGCCGGATTTCATGCTAGCCCGGCGCTCGGAAACGCACGGGATGACCTCTCTGATCGACAAACCGCTTCGCGAGCCCGCTGCGCCTTCGAGCGAGCGGCGGCGTGCGAGCGGCGCGCCCACCTTGGAAGGCGCGGGCGTCTGGCTGGTGATCCCCTGCTACCGGGTCAAGGCGCACATACTCAGCGTCCTGGCCAAGGCGCCCGCCTGGGTGGAGGGGGTGGTCTGCGTCGACGACGCCTGCCCGGAGGGTTCGGGCGACTTCATCCTCGACAACGCCGTCGATCCCAGGGTGGTGGTGGTCAAGCTGGAGCAGAACCAAGGGGTCGGCGGGGCGACGCTGGCGGGCTACGCCGAGGCCGCCCGGCGCGGCGGCCGGATCCTGGTGAAGGTCGACGGCGACGACCAGATGGACCTGGGCTACGTGGCCCAGCTGGTCGCCCCGATCCTGCTGGGCGACGCCGACTACGCCAAGGGCAACCGCTTCACCTCGATCAGCCACCTGCAGCAGATGCCGACCA
>CBJNAS010000101.1:0-9256 GCA_966434565.1 uncultured Phenylobacterium sp. | reverse complement strand
GCGTCTACCCCTGCGCCGGCGAGGACCGCTGGATCGCCATCGCCGTCTTCGACGAGGCCGAATGGCAGGGGCTGGTCTCGGTGATGGGCCGGCCGGCCTGGGCCGCGGAGTCCCGGTTCGCCACCCAGGCGGCGCGGTTCGCCCATCAGGACGCGCTGGACGCCCTGCTCGGCGCCTGGACCCGGGGCCAGGACCGCTACGCACTGATGCACGCGCTGCAGGCCGCAGGCGTGACCGCGGGCGCGGTTCAGACGGCGGAGGACACCAATGATCACGACCCGCAGATCGCCGGCCGGGGCCTCTTCTTCGAGCTCGACCATCCGGTGATCGGCGAGGCCCGGTTCGAGGGCACGCCGATCCAGTTCTCCCGCACCGTTCAGGAAAACTGGCGCTCGGCCCCACTGCTGGGCGAGGACAACGCCCACGTCTTCAAGACCCTGCTGGGCGTATCCGAAGCGGAATACGAAGAGCTCGCCGCCGAGGGAGCGATCTGAGATGAGCCAGCCGCAATCCCCGCTCGCCGGCCTGAAGGTGGTCGAGCTCGCCCACGACATCGGTGGCGAATTCACCGGCGCGTTGCTCGGCCGCCTGGGCGCGCAGGTGATCAAGCTCGAGCCGCCGGAGGGTTCGCCGACGCGCCGGGTCGGGCCCTTCGCCCGCGGCGAGGCGGATCCGGACCAGAGCTTGAACTTCTGGTTCTACAACTCGAACAAGCAGAGCGTGACCGCGGACCTGCCCGCGCCAGAGGGCATGGCCGCGCTCGGCCGGCTGATCGAGGACGCCGACATTCTGGTCTCGACCCTGCAGCCGCGCGCGCTGGCGGCGCTGGGGCTCGACCTGAACGCCATCAGCAAGGACTTCCCGCAGCTGATCGTGCTGTCGGTGACGCCCTTCGGCCTGACCGGTCCGTGGGCGGACTACAAGTCCAGCGACCTCGTGGCCCTGGCCGTGGGCGGGCCGCTGATCATGTGCGGCTACGACGACCACGCCCTTCCGCCGATCCGGCCGGGCGGCAATCAGGGCTACCACTCCGCGGCGAGCTTCGCCCTGATCGGGGCCATGCTGGCCCTCCTCGAGCGGCAGAAGACGGGCCTCGGCCAGCTGCTGGACGTCTCCATGCACGAGGCCTGTGCGGTCAACGTCGAGCTCGCCAATCCCTACTGGTTCTATCCGCGGGTCCACGTCCACCGGCAGACCTGCCGCCATGCCCAGCCCTCGCCCACCCAGTCGGCGTTGTTCCAGTGCGCGGACGGCCGCTTCGTCTATTTCGCCCTGATCCTCTCCGACCCGAAGGCCTGGAGCGCCCTGGTGCGCTGGATGGACTCCAAGGGCATGGCCGTCCAGCTCACCGATCCGGCCTTCGACGACGTCGCCCACCGCCAGGCGCATTTCCAGGAGGTGCAGGACCTGGTGGAGTGCTTCTTCCTCATCCAGGACAGCCACGACGCCTACCGCGAGGGCCAGGCCGCCGGCCTGCCGATCGGGGTGCTGAACGCGCCCGAGGACCTCTTCGAGGACGAGCACCTGCAGGCCCGCGGCTTCTTCGTCGACGTCGAGCACGAGGGCGTCGGCAAGGTGGCCTATCCCGGCCCGATCTACCGTTTCTCCTCCTTCGAGGAGGTTCCGCGCGCCCCGGCGCCGCGGCTGGGCGAGCACACCGCCGCGGTGCTGGGCCAGCCCGTCGCGCGGGCCGTGGCGGAGGCCGGCGAATGATCGACGAGGAGCTCGCCTTCGCCGGGCGCGACAAGTGCGCCGTGGCCGGTATCGGCCAGACCGAGTTCAGCCGCGACTCCGGCCGCAGTGTGCTTTCGCTGGCGACCGAGGCTTCGCTGAAGGCGATCGCCGACGCCGGGCTCACGCCCGCCGACATCGATGGCGTGGTCCGCTGCGACTACGACACGGTCACGTCCTACAGCCTGGCGGCGGCGCTGGGCGCGAGCAACCTGCGCTACTGGGCCGACACCGGGCCCGGCGGCGTGGCCCCCTGCATGATGATGGGACTGGCCATGGGCGCGCTGCTGTCCGGCCAGGCAAGGGCGGTGCTGGCCTTCCGCTCGCTGAACGGCCGCTCCGAGACCCGCCTGGGCGGGAAGGGGGCCTCGGGCGAGCCGCAGGTCGTGGGCGGCTTCGGCAGCTATGACGAGCTCTACCTTCCTTTCGGCCTGCAGACGGCGGGGCAGACCTTCGCGCTGATGGCGCGGCGGCACATGATCGAGTTCGGCACGACGCCCGAGCAGCTGGGCGCGGTGGCGCTGGCCTGTCGCGAGCACGCCAACCGGACGCCGCACGCGATGATGCGCGACCGGCCGCTCACCCTGGAGGCCTATCTCGCCTCGCCGATGGTCTCGACGCCGCTTCGCCTGTTCGACTTCTGCCTGGAATCCGACGGCGCCTGCGCGGTGGTGATCACCACGGCCGAGCGGGCGAAGGACCTGCCGCAGCCGCCGGTGCTGATCCGGGCGGTGGCGGGCGGCGCGCCGCGGGACCTGCGGCCGGGCATGATGTTCCCCGTGGTCACCCGCGAGGACCCGACCGAGCTCGGCGGCCGGGCGGCGGGCGCCGAGCTCTGGCGCCGCGCGGGCGTGGGTCCCGAGGAGGTCGACATCGCCCAGCTCTACGACTGCCTCACCATCAGCGTGATCCTGCAGCTGGAGGCCTTCGGCTTCTGCGGCAGGGGCGAAGGTGGTCCCTTCGCCGCCTCCGGCGCGCTGCGCAACGGTGGGCGGCTGCCGATCAACACCGGCGGTGGCCACCTCTCGGAGGGCTATGTCCACGGCATGAACCACATCGTCCAGGCGGTCCGCCAGCTGCGCGGGACGGCCGATATGCAGATCGAGGGCGCGGAGCTCTGCCTCTGCACCGGCGGCCCGCTGCCGGTGGGCTCCAGCGTCCTGTTCCGGAAGGCGGCGTGATGAGCCTCGTTCCCTACGCCGCCGACCGCGAGACCGGCCCCTTCTTCGCTGCGGCGGCGCAGGGCCGGCTGGTCTACCGCGCCTGCCTGGACTGCGGCCGCGGCCTCAATCCGCCCACCGCCCATTGCCCGCACTGCGGCGGGTGGAACACCGACTGGAAGACCGCGAGCGGCCAGGGTCGCCTGTTCAGCTGGACCACGGTGGCGCGCCAGATCCATCCGGACTTCCCGACGCCCTATACCGTGGTGCTGGTGGAGCTCGCCGACAGTTCCGACGTGCGGCTGGTCGGCCGCCTGGCGGGCGAGCCGGAGCTGCGCCCCGGCATGCCCATGGAGGTCTGGTTCGAACGGATCGGCGAGGACGGCCCGACGCTTCCGCAGTGGAGGCCGGCGGGTCGCGGCGGGGAGGCGTCGCCATGAGCGAGCGACCGAGCTACGGCATCACGACCTACAACTACCCGCCGGAGCAGATCCTGGAGCTCGCCCGCCACGCGGAGCGGCTGGGCTTCGAGGGCCTCTGGTTCGGCGAGCACTACGTCAGCCCGCGTAGCTACGTCGGCCACCATCCCTCCCGCAAGGAGACGCCGAAGGAGCAGAACGACGCGCGCGACAAGGAGATCGTCGGCGAGGCGGTGCGGATCTCCGATCCCTGGTTCCTGATGGGCGCCGTGGCGGGGGTGACGCGTCGGCTGGTGCTGGGCACCGCCATCTGCATCGCGCCGCTGATGCACCCGCTGGCGCTCGCCAGGGCGACGATCACCGCCCATC
Organism: uncultured Phenylobacterium sp.; assembly: GCA_966434565.1. Classification (GTDB taxonomy): domain Bacteria; phylum Pseudomonadota; class Alphaproteobacteria; order Caulobacterales; family Caulobacteraceae; genus Phenylobacterium. Next base: position 5,577 of record CBJNAS010000101.1, on the reverse strand, counting down.
AGGTCTCGAACGGGCGCTTCCGGCTGGGCGCGGGCGCAGGCTGGCTGCGCGAGGAGTTCGATGCGCTGGCCCTGCCGTTCGAGACCCGCGGCGCGCGGCTCGACGAGATCGTCGACATCCTGCGCAAGGCCTGGGCCGGCGGCTGGTTCAGCCATGAGGGCGAGCACTTCCGCTTCGACGAGCTGCAGGTCACCCCGGACCCCACACCCGTGCCCCTGGTCCTGGGCGGCAACACCGGCCCGGCGCTGCGGCGCGTGGCCCGCGTCGCGGACGGCTGGATCAATTCCGCGAAGATCGACCTGCCGGAGGCCGTCGAGCTGCGCGAGACCCTGGAGCGCGCCCGCCAGGCGCAGGGCAGGGGGAACCGGTCCTTCGAATACTTCGTGCGGCCGCATACGCCCGCCGCCGAGGACGTCATGGGCTACGTCCGCGAAGGCTTCCGCAACATCGTCCTCTGGGGCCCGGACGTGTGGCCGCTGGACCCGCAGGTTCCGCTCGAGCGCAAGGTCGCCCGGCTGGAGGCTGTGGCCCGCGGCCTGGGGCTCACGGCCGCCGCTCCGGCCCTGCCCTAGGCGAACGCGATGGCGCGCCTCGCCGGCAAGGTCGCCCTGGTCACCGGCGCCGCCAAGGGCCTGGGCGCGGCGATCGCCGCCGCCTTCGTCCGCGAGGGCGCGCGTGTGATCCTGTGCGACGTGGACACGGCGGAGGGAACCGCGCTCATTGAGCGGCTGGGCCCGGCGGCCGCCTTCATCCGGCTCGACGTTCGTCATGAAGATGAATGGATTGCGGCGCTGGAGGCGGCCGAGCGGCGCTGGGGACGCCTGGACATCCTGGTCAACAACGCCGGGATCGTCCGGCTGGGCACCATCGAGGACACCTCGCAGGAGGACTATCGGGCGGTGATGGCGGTCAGCGCCGATGGGACCTTCTTCGGCTGCAAGCATGCGGTCCCGCGGATCGCCCGCTCCGGCGGGGGCGCCATCGTCAACCTCGCCTCGATCAATGCGATCCTCGGCAACCCTGCGGTCACGGCCTACTGCGCGGCGAAGGGGGCGGTGGCGGCGCTGACGCGGGCCGTCGCCATCCATTGCAAGGAGCGCGGCTATGGCGTCCGCTGCAACGCGATCCTGCCGTCGTCGATCGACACGCCGATGGTTCGCTCCGTGGCGGAGCAGATCGGGACTGCGCCGGCCGCGGACCTCGGCCGGCCGGACGACGTGGCCCACCTCGCGGTCTACCTGGCCTCGGACGAGTCCGCCTTTATGAACGGCCAATGCCTGGCGCTCGACGAGGGAGCCTCCGTCGCGCGCCGGTGAGCGCCCAGACGCGCTCTGTCTGGCGGGGCAGCGCTTCGGAAATCTTTCGGAGGCCAGGCGCGTTTGCCGCCGGCGGCCATTTTAGATCTGCGTGAGTGGACGCAGAGAGAGAGAGGCATGGCCGAGAACGCCGCCGCAGTGACATCGACGCGAGGCGAGACCGAAGCGGCCTCTCGCGAGGGATTCTGGGCGCTCGCGCTCGGGTCGATCGGCGTCGTGTTCGGCGACATCGGAACAAGCCCGCTCTATGCGATGCGCGAAGCGCTGGCGCACGCGCGCGCCGGCCTCGGCCCCGAGGTGGCCGTGCTGGGGGTGGTGTCCCTGGTGACCTGGGCGCTGATCCTGATCGTGACGGTGAAGTACGTCTCGTTCCTGATGCGCGCGGACAACAATGGGGAAGGCGGCACGCTGGCGCTCATGGCGCTGGCGCAGCGGTCGCTTCCGGCGCGCTCCGGGCTCGTGTTCCTGGTCAGCATCGTCGGCGCGTCGCTGTTCTATGGCGACGGGATCATCACGCCCGCCGTGTCGGTCCTGAGCGCCGTCGAAGGCGTGCGCGATGCGCCCGGCGCGCCCCACGGCGTGGGCGAACTGGTGATTCCCCTCTCCGCGGGGATCCTCATCGTGCTGTTCATGGCGCAGTCGCGCGGCACGGCGAGCGTCGCGAAGTTCTTCGGTCCGATCACCGCGGCATGGTTTCTGGTGCTGGCGGGGCTCGGCCTTTATCACATCAGCGACGATCTCTCCGTCTTCCGCGCGCTGTCGCCGCACTACGGGCTCGTCTTCCTGTTCGACAACGGCCTGCTCGGATTCGTCATCCTGGGCAGCGTCTTCCTGGCGGTCACCGGCGCCGAGGCGCTGTACGCCGACATGGGCCACTTCGGAAAAGGCCCGATCCGGGTGGCCTGGCTCGGCCTCGTCCTGCCGGCCTTGCTGCTCAACTACCTGGGCCAGGGCGCGCTCGTCCTGCACACCCCGGCGGCGGCGGTCCAGCCCTTCTATCGGATGATCCCGCAGCCGGCCTATTGGCCGGTCCTGCTGCTCGCCATGCTGGCGACCATCATCGCCAGCCAGGCGGTGATCACCGGGGCGTTCTCGATGACGCAGCAGGCGGTGCAGCTGTCGCTTCTGCCGCGCATCGAGATCCGCCGGACCTCCGAGACCCAGGCGGGACAGATCTTCGTTCCGCAGGTCAACGTCATGTTGATGGTGGGCGTGCTCGCCCTGCTGATCACCTTCCGCTCGTCGTCCCACCTGGCCTCGGCGTACGGAATCGCCGTCACCGGTGCGATGTTCGTCGACACCCTGCTGTTCTTCGTGATCGTCCGCTACACCTGGAAAAAGCCGCTCTGGGTCGCCGTGCTCGTCTGCGCGCTGTTCGGCGCCGTCGACGTGGTGTTCATCACCTCGAACCTGCTGAAGTTCCTGCATGGGGCCTGGCTGCCGCTGGCCTTGGGCGCGGGCCTGGTGACGATCATGTGGACCTGGACGCGCGGCAGCCGGATCCTGGCGGAGAAGGTGCGCCGTGAGAGCATTCCGCTCTCGGAGCTCGCCGCCATCGTCAAGCGGCGCGCCCCGTTCCGGGCGCCGGGCACGGCGATCTTCCTGACCTCGGACCCTGAGACCGCCCCCGTCGCCCTCATGCACAACCTGAAGCACAACAAGGTTCTGCACGAGAAGAACATCATCCTGACGCTGCGCACCGCGGCCACGCCGCGGGTGAAGGACGATGACAGGCTGAGCGTCCAGCCGGTGAGCGACGACTTCTCGATCGTCACCCTGAACTATGGGTTCATGGAGAGCCCGAACGTGCCGCGGGCCTTGGCGCTCGGGCGTAACCGCGGCCTGAAGCTCGACATCATGGCGACGAGCTTCTTCCTGGGCCGGCGGTCGGTCGTGGCCTCGGCGCACTCGGGCATGCCGCTGTGGCAGGACAAGCTGTTCATCTTCCTCCTGAAGAACGGCGCAAACCCGACGGACTTCTACAAGATTCCGCCCGGCCGGGTCGTCGAGCTGGGGACGCAGGTCACGGTCTGAGCGGCGGGCTTCGCGCGATGCGGGACCACCAGGCTCAGGTGGCTCAGTCCGAGCTGGTGGCGTCAATCTCGCGGGGCCCTCATGGCCGCAGCGGCGGCAATGCGGGCGTGTCGAGCGGCCTGTTGCGGTAGGAGGCGCCGGAGTCGGCGGAGGGACTGGCGACGCCGACGGGCACGCCCGCCTCCTTCTCCTGGCGCCTGGCGAGCCTGGCTTGGCCGGCCTTGTCGAAGGCGGCCTGCTTCGCCGGGCCGATCGCCGGGGGCAGATAGGGCGCCTGGCCCGCCCCGCGGCCCAGGCGCTCCAGGCAGCGCTCGCGCTCGGCCGGGCCGAGCAGGGCCGGTTTGGCGCAGCCGACCAGGCCGTTGCTTAGCGCCGTGGCGACCTGGTTGGAGGGGGAGGGGGTGACGGTGAGCCGCGCCGCCGGCGCCGGGCGCGCCGGCGCCGGCGGCGGCGTGGCCTCCTCCTTGGGCGCGACGAACGGCGTCACGCTGGGCGGCGGCGGCGGCTCGTGGCGCAGCAGCCGCCGGTGCAGCCGGATCGGCTGCGGCTTCTGGGACGCGCCCGGCGCGGCGGGCGGGGTGCGCGGCATGATCAGGATGGGGATGATCGGCTCAGGCGGGCCCCCCTGCTCGCGCGGGATCGCCAGCCTGGGCGCGTGCAGGGCCAGCGCCGTCAGGACCACGGCGTGGGCGGCGATGGAGAGGGCCATCGCGGTCGCATTGCGGCGCCGTTTCGCCCTCCTCATGCCTCGTCCGTGATCCTCGAGCTTCAGTGTAAGATAGGCCTTGCGCGGCGATTTCGTGGCGATCCTAACATTGGGCGCCTGCCGTGGCGCCGCGCGCGTCCCCAAGATTGACGGCCGGCTGCTTCGCGACTATGTAGCGCCCTCTTCCGAGGCGGGGAATCTTCCCCTGTCCCGTCTGAACCGTCCCGCCGGACGCAGAACATGGCGTCGCGGCGAGTTTTTGCGTTTCAGGCGGGCGGTCGCGGAAGGCCCGACGACAAGACCAGACCCAAGACCCTAGGACCCCAACTGAGGCGCTTCGGCCCAACGGCACACGCCTCCCGCCACGCGAGTTTAGATGCCTACAGTCAACCAGCTCATCCGCAAGCCGCGCCAGGACAAGCCCTCGCGGAACAAGGTCCCGGCCCTGAAGGGCTGCCCGCAGCGCCGCGGCGTCTGCACCCGGGTCTACACCACGACCCCGAAGAAGCCGAACTCGGCGCTTCGTAAGGTCGCCAAGGTGCGCCTGACCACCGGCATCGAAGCGGTGTGCTACATCCCCGGCGAAGGCCATAACCTGCAGGAGCACTCGGTGGTGCTGATCCGCGGCGGCCGCGTGAAGGACCTTCCGGGCGTCCGCTACCACATCCTGCGCGGCGTGCTCGACACCCAAGGGGTGAAGGACCGCAAGCAACGTCGTTCGCTCTACGGCGCGAAGCGTCCGAAGTAAGGAAGAGAAGATATGTCCCGCCGCCGCCGCGCCGAGAAACGCCAAGTCCTGCCCGATCCGAAGTTCGGGGACATCGTCGTCACCAAGTTCATGAACTACGTGATGTACGAAGGTAAGAAGGCTGTCGCCGAGAACATCCTTTACGGCGCTTTCGACATCCTGGAAGCCAAGCGCAAGGACATGGGCCCGCTGGAGACCTTCCACGCCGCCCTGGACAACGTCGCCCCCTCCATCGAGGTGCGCTCCCGCCGGGTCGGCGGCGCCACCTACCAGGTGCCGGTGGAAGTCCGCCCGGACCGCCGCCGCGCGCTGGCCATCCGCTGGCTGGTCAACGCCGCCCGCAACCGCGGCGAAAACACCATGACTGAGAAGCTTGCCGGCGAGCTGCTCGACGCCTCCTCGAATCGCGGTTCGGCGGTGAAGAAGCGCGAAGACACCCATAAGATGGCGGAAGCCAACCGGGCCTTCTCGCACTACCGCTGGTAAGCAGCCACATATGCTGTTCACGGCGCGGGAGGTTTGAGCTAAACCGCCCGCGCCGTTCGTTCAGCCCCCTCCGTAAAGCCTTTTTCTGTAGAGCTTTCCGCGATGCCCCGCACACATAAGATCGAAGATTACCGCAACTTCGGGATCATGGCCCACATCGACGCGGGCAAGACCACGACCACGGAGCGGATCCTCTACTACACCGGCAAGAGCCATAAGATCGGCGAGGTCCATGACGGCGCGGCCACCATGGACTGGATGGAGCAGGAGCAGGAGCGGGGGATCAC
>CBJNAS010000100.1:0-9354 GCA_966434565.1 uncultured Phenylobacterium sp. | reverse complement strand
TCGAGCGGAGCGAAGCGTCGAACAGTCGGGAGCCGACCCGCACCTTGATGCCGCCCAGGATGGCGGGATCGACGCGGGTCTCGATCTGGGGATCCTTGCCGAGCGCCTGGCGCAAGGCCTGGGCGACGCCCTTGGCCTGGACCGGGGTCAGCGGGATGGCGGTGGTCACCTGGGCCTGGACCTCGCCTCGGGCGTCCGCCGCGAGCTTCTCATAGGCGGTGACGACGCCGATCAGGGCCGCGGCGCGGCCGTTGGCGGCGAGCAGGCCCAGGAACTTGCGGGTGGTGGCGTTGAAACCCGCAGTATTGGCGATGGCCGCCAGGCCCTTGCCCTTTTCCTCGGCGCCGAACGCCGGCGACTCCAGCAGAAACCGCAGGTCGCGGCTGTCGGCGATCGCCGCCTTGAGGGATTTCAGGTCGGCCTCGACCTGGGCGACCACGTTCTGGTCTTTCGCGAGATCGAAAAGGGCCTGGGCGTATCTGCCGGCCACGTTCGAGGTCTGGGAATCGTCCGCCACTTAAATCGTCCGTCCGGTGCGCGTCGAAGGCCGCGGCGAGAGGAATTGCCGCCACAGCCTATAACGGCTTGAAAACGCTTGAAAAAAGCATAAGGGGCGCAAGGGCCCGAGAGCCCCTTGCCCAAAGCCGCGCGCCTGATAGCACGCTGATTTCGGCGTCGCAACCAAACCCGACCTACGTTGCGACGCCGCGGCGATGTTGTCTTCTTCCCTCCCCTTCATGGGGTCCTACATGGGGAGGGAGAGGCCGCGAAGCGGCCAGGGCGGGCAGTCAGGGCCAGTCACCGAGCCTGTCGCCAGAACTTCCCCACCCTGCTCGCCTGCGGCGAGCTGCCCCTCCCATGAAGGGGAGGGCCATTGGATTGTCCCGGCGGGCGCCCGGGTGCTAAGGGACCCGCCCAGGGGCGGGTGGCTTTCTACAGGACGGACCATGGCCAATGCGCAGTCGCCAGGATCGGGCGGTCGCGAGCCTCGCGCACCGCGCCGGCGGCGTTCTCCGCTGCGCGCCTTTCTCTACTGGTCCATGGTGATCGGGCTTTGGGCGGTCATTTTCGTGGTGGCCTTCTTCGCCGTCTTTTCCGTCGACCTGCCGGACACCTCCAAGCTCTACGACGTCAAGCGCCAGCCCTCGGTGACCTACCTGGACCGCTCGGGCGCGGTGATCGGGGTGCGCGGCAGCCAGTACGCGCCGCCCGTCGACCTGGACAAGCTGCCGCCCTATGTGCCGAAGGCCTTTATCGCTATCGAGGACCGCTGGTTCTACTGGCACTTCGGCTTCAATCCGTGGGGCATGGCGCGCAGCGCCTTTTATAATGTCAGCCACCGCGGCGGCCCGTTGCGCGGCGGCTCGACCATCACCCAGCAGCTGGCCAGGAACCTGTTCCTGACGCCCAGCCAGACTTACCGGCGCAAGGCCCAGGAGCTGATCCTGGCGGTCTGGCTGGAGATGCGCTTCTCGAAGAAGCAGATCCTCGAGCTCTATCTGAACCGGGTCTATTTCGGCGCGGGCGCCTATGGGATCGAGGCGGCCTCCGAGCGCTACTTCAACAAGCCCGCCTCCCAGCTCACCGTGGGCGAGTCGGCTATCCTGGCCGGGATGATGAAGGGCCCCTCGCGCTATTCGCCGGTGGCGGCCACCGACCGGGCCAGCCGGCGGGCCACCACCGTGCTCGACGAAATGGTGCGCATCCATGCGATCACGGGGGAGCAGCGCGACCAAGCGCTGCGCACGCCGGTGACGGTGAACCCGGTTCTGGCCAGCCAGCGGGCGCAGTACTTCGTCGACTGGGTGGATGACCAGGTGCGCAGCCTGGTGGGCGAACCCACCGAGGACCTCGTCGTCGAGACCACCCTCGACCTGCCGCTGCAGGCGACGGCCGAGAAAAGCCTGCAGGGCGGCGTCGCCGCTGCGGCGGCCCAGGGCGTGCAGCAGGGCGCCCTGGTCTCGCTGGACGGCGAGGGCCGGGTGCGCGCCTACGTCGGCGGGACCAGCTACCTGCAGAGCCAGTTCGACCGGGTGACCATGGCCCGGCGCCAGGCGGGCTCGGCCTTCAAGCCCTTCGTCTACCTGACCGCCATGGAGGCCGGCCGCACCCCCGACAGCCCGGTGGTCGACGAGCCGATCACCATCGGGAACTGGAGCCCGCACAACTACACCAACAAGTACCTGGGCCCGATCACCCTGCAGGTGGCGCTCAAGGAGTCGATCAACACGGTGGCGGCCAGGCTCGCCAACGAGGTCGGCACGTCCAATGTGGCGGCGACCGCCAAGCGGCTCGGCATCAGCTCGCCCATCCAGCTCGATCCTTCGATGGCGCTGGGGGCGGTGGAGGTGAGCCCGCTGGAGATGGCGCAGGCCTATGCGGCCTTCTCCAACGGCGGCTACCAGGCCAGGGCCTATGGCATCGAGCGGATCCGCACCGCCGCGGGGCGGATGCTCTACGACCACAACGTGGGCCAGGGGACGGCCCGCATTCAGGTGATCGGCCAGCCGGCGCTGGCCTACATGAATCTGATGATGCGCCAGGTGCTGACTTCCGGCACCGGCATGCGCGCCCACGTCCCTGGCTACGACGAGGCCGGCAAGACCGGCACCACCAGCGATTACCGCGACGCCTGGTTCATCGGCTACACCGGCGGCTTCGTCACGGCTGTATGGGTCGGCCGCGACGACAACACGCCGATGCGGAAGGTGACCGGCGGCGCCGCGCCGGCAGGCATCTGGCGCGACTTCATGGCGCAGACCCTGCCCCGCCTGCAGGCCGCGCCGATCCCCGGCAGCGAGTTGCCGACGCCCTTGCCGGCCCAGCAGCAGGACCCCATCGGCGACATGCTGAGCGGCAATTCCGAGCTCGCCCGCCCCCCCGAGCCCGCCCTGTCGCCCGCGCCAGCGCAGGACACCGGGACGCCGCCTTATTGAGGGCGAGCCAAACGCCCCCTCCGTCGGCGCTCGCGCGCCGATCCATCTCCCCCACTTCGCGATGGAGGATCTGGAGACAAGATGCTCCACCGCGATAGCGGGGGAGCTGTCAGCGAAGCTGACTGAGGGGGCGTTCCCAATTCCGGCTCACACCCGGCCGAACGCATGCAACCGGGCCCCTTCGGCCCGGAGCCATTCGCGGTGCGGGCGTGGATCGCCGACCAGGGTCTTCACGTGGGCCCAGAACTTCGGGCCGTGGTTGAGCTCCAGCAGGTGGGCGCATTCGTGGGCGGCGACGTAGTCGGCCACGGCGAAGGGGGCGAGCGCGAGGCGCCAGGAATAACGGATCGAGGCCGGCTGCGCGCCGCGCCCCGGCCGGCAGGAGCCCCAGCGTCCCTTGGCGTCGGCGACGGCGACCTTGGGCATGGCCGCCCCGAGGCGCCCCGCGTAGACCGCCGTGCGCTCGGAGAGCACTTCCAGGGCGCGCCGCTTCAGCACCAGCGTCACCGCCCGGGCGTACCCCTCGCCCTCGCCCATGGCCAGGATCCGCGCCGTCGCCTCCGGCGAGGCCGCGAGCCAACGGGCGCGCCCGCCGGTGGCGTCCAGCAGCACCTGCTCGCCGAACACCTGCAGCAGCTGGCCGGGCGCGAGGGGCGCGACGCGCGGAAGCTCCGCCAGGCGCTCGGCGATCCAGGTCGCGCGCTCGCGGGCGAAGGCGGCCGCCTCGTGCAGGCGACGGGCGGAGGGGGCGGTGGCGACGATCTCGCCGCGAGCGCGGTCTAGCCGCAGCGACACCCGCCGGGCGCGCGCATGCACCTTCAAGGTGACCACGGCGCCGGCCACGCTCAGCCGGTCGCCGTCGGCGAAGGCGCGACCGAACGGACTCATCGCCCGCGAATCTAGGCCGTGAGCCGCTGCTTGTCGAAGGCGGGCTGGGTGCGGCGGATGAACGCCCGGATCCGGGGATAGATCTCCTCGCGGAAACGGCGGCCGTTGAACACCCCGTAGTGGCCGACCATCGGCTGGATGTAGTCCTCCTTCAGGTCGGAGGGCAGGCCGGTGCACAGGCCGTGCGCCGCCTGGGTCTGGCCGATGCCGGAGATGTCGTCGTTTTCGCCCTCCACCGTCAGCAGGCCGATGTCGCGGATCACTTCGGGCCGCACCTTGCGGCCGCGATGCTCCAGCTCTCCCCTGGGCAACAGGTGGCGCTGGAACACCTTGTCGATGGTCTGGAGGTAGAACTCCTCCGTCAGATCCAGCACCGAGAGATATTCGTCATAGAACTCCAGGTGCTTGTCGGCGGAATCGCCATCGCCGCGCATCAGGTGCTGCAGATAGCGCAGGTGCGCCTCCTGGTGCCGCTCCAGGTTCATCGACATGAAGGCGGCGAGCTGGACGAAGCCCGGATAGACGCGCCGGCCCACCCCCGGATAGGGAAAGGGGACGGTGTAGATCATGTTGGACTCGAACCAGGCGAAGGGCTGCTCCTCCGCGAGCCGGTTGGTCACCGTGGGCGACAGGCGGGCGTCGATCGGCGATCCCATGAAGGTCATCGAGGCCGGGCGGCTCTCCTCGTGATCCTCGGCCATCAAGGCGGCGGCGGCGAGCGTCGGCGGGCCCGGCTGACAGACCGCCACCACGTGCGGCCGGGGCCCCAGCACCCGCAGCATCGCCCGGATGTGGTCGATGAAGTCGTGGAAGTCGAAGCGGCCTTCCATCACCGGCACGTTGCGCGCGTTCGACCAGTCGGTGATGTAGACCTCGTGGTCCTGCAGGAAAGTCGCCACCGTCCCGCGCAGCAGGGTCGCATAGTGGCCCGAGAGCGGCGCCACGATCAGCACCGCCGGCTCCAGCTCCTGCCGGCCCGCCCGGCGCAGATCGGTGCGGTCGCGCGCGAAGTGGATCATCTTGACCCAGGGCGAGGACCAGGCCTCCACGGTGCGCACCCGGACGGGCTGGCCGTCGATGCGCACCTCGTCGATGCCCCACTTCGGCTTCCCGTAGCGCCGCGTCAGGTTCACGAACAGGTCTGCGCCGGCGTAGATGCGCCGCGCGGCCTCGTACTCGCGCCCCGGGTTGAACGGCGAGCTCCAGAAATCTCGCGCAGCGATTGCCGCGGCCCGCCAGGGCGCGGCGGCGTAGAATCCAGCTTCGTAGAGGGAGTACAGCATGCGGCCCACCTTGTGCGCCGCAGCATAACACGTAAGCGCCTGAATGGGTCCACAAGCTTCGCCAAAGTGGGCGATTGGTCGCAAGTGATCCGGTCCGGGACGATTTACTGACGGCTGACCTCAAATCCAGGATCACAAACAGCTGATCCGAGGAATTCGGCTTTACGCTCGTCCATTTTTGATGCGGCGCGAAAAACCTCAGCAGCTGTCCGCGCCCGGTCCCTTGGTCATGGCGGCCTTGACCTGGGCTGCGATCTGCTGCGGCGCCGCGTTGTAGGGGATGACGCAGGCGAAGCCGCCCTTCGGATTCATCAGATAGGTGATCGTCGAGTGGTTGACGGCGTAGGAAGCCCCGTCGCCCGCCTTCTGATAGTAGACGTGATAGGCCTTGGCGGCCTCGCCGACCTGGTCGGGCGTCCCGGTCAGGCCGAGCGCTCCCTTGGGGAAGGCGTCCGTCGACAGATACTCGGCCAGCCGCCTCGGCGTGTCTCGGGCCGGGTCGACGGAGATGAACACCGTCTGGAACGCCCGAGCGTCGGGTCCCAGCAGCTTTTGCGCCTGGCCGAGGGCGAACAGGGTCGTGGGGCAGGCGTCCGGGCAGAAGGTGTAGCCGAAGAACACCGCGCTCCACTTGCCCTTCAGCACGCTCTGGTCGACCCTGCGTCCGGACTGGTCCACCAGTTGGAACGGCCCGCCCACGGCCGCGGTTTGCTGCTCGGCGGCAGGCGCGCCCGAAAGGACGCCTTGTCGGACGGCGATTCCCGTCAGCACCGCGAAGGCGACGGCCAGGAGCGCGAGGATGAGGAGCAGGCGGCGGCTCATGAGCGTTTTCCCTGGACGGCGCGCCAAGGCGGCGGCCGGAGCGCGCCGCTGAGATGGCGGAGGCGCGGACGACGACGGCGCTGAGGCCCGGACCGCTCGATAAGCTGCGGCCGGCGGCCGCGCAAGCCGGCGAGCCCCCGGGCGCGGGCCCTTCGGACGACGTCCACGTCCGCCGCAGCCACCTCAGGGTCCGCACCCTGGTCAGCCTGCGCTGGCTGGTGATCGCCGGCGAGGTGCTGCTGCTGCTGGTCGTGGGCCTGGGACTGGGCTTCCCGGCCCCCTACCCCCTGTGTTTCGCGGTGATCGGCGCGGCGGCCTGGCTCAACCTCCTGACCGGCGTCGCCTCCCCCGGCCAGAGGATGTTCGGCGACTGGGAGGGCGCGGGCCAGCTGGCGCTCGACATCGTTCAGATCGGCGTCCTCGTCTTCCTGACCGGCGGCACCGCCAACCCCTTCGTCCTGCTGCTGATCGCCCCGGTGACCCTGGCTGCGGCCACCCTGCCGGCCCGGCCGGTGCTGGCGCTGGGCTTGATGGCCAGCCTCACCGCCCTGGCGCTCGCCTTCTGGTCCATGCCCCTGCCGGGCGCCGGCCAAGGCTACCATGTCGGCGCCGCCATCGCGGTGATGGCCGGCGTCGCGCTTACCGCCGGCTATGTCCGCCAGGCCGCCGCGGAGGCCGCGCGGATGGCGCTGGCGCTCGACGTCACCCAGGCGGTGCTGGCGCGCGAGCAGCGGCTCTCGGCGTTGGGCGGCCTGGCGGCGGCGGCGGCCCACGAGCTCGGCACGCCGCTGGCCACCATCTCCATCGTCGCCAAGGAGATGATCCGCGAGGCGCCGACGCCGCAGGTCCGCGAGGACGCTGAGCTGCTGAAGGCCCAGGCTGAGCGCTGCCGCGAGATCCTGCGCCGGCTCACCGACCGCCCCGACGCCGCCTCCGACGAGGTGCACGAGCGACTGTCGCTGCGCCAGCTGGTGCAGGAGGTGATCGAACCGCACGCCGATATCGCCGACGTGCGGGTTGAGGCCATCGTCACCGGCGCGGCCGGCGTGCACGCGCCCGACATCCGGCGGATGCCGGAGATCACCCACGCCTTCACCTCCTTCGTCGAGAACGCCGTCGACTTCGCCGCGTCCGAGGTGCTGGTGACCGCCCGCTTCGACGCCGAGACCGTTTCCATGGAAGTGCGCGACGACGGCCCGGGCTTCGCCCCGGAGATCCTGGCCAAGCTGGGCGAGCCCTATGTGACCACCCGGCCAGGCGCCGAGGGCTCGCGCACGGGGCATATCGGCATGGGCCTCGGCTTCTTCATCTCAAAGACCTTGCTGGAACGCACCGGGGCTGTCGTGACGTTTCAGAACGGGCGGCCGCGCGGAGCGATTGTATCGGCGCGCTGGCCACGCGGGCGAATTGAGGTGGCGAGCAGCTGAGCAGGCTTGCCGAAGCAGCCTTTCCTGCGACAGGATGACGCGGGCTTGGGGTAGTGAGTCTAGGGAGGCCCTTTCGGGGTGACGGTATGACGGATCTTTCCGCTGACGTCGCAGCCCTGTCGGACAGGACGCTGCTGGTGCTGGACGACGACGCGCCACTCCGTACGCGCCTCGGCCGGGCCCTTGAGCAGCGCGGCTTCGAGCCGACCCTGGTGGGCAGCGTCTCCGAGGCGCTGAGCGCCGTCAAAGCCCATCCGCCCGCCTTCGCCGTGCTGGACATGCGCCTGGAGGACGGAAGCGGGCTGAAGGTGGTGGAGGCCGTCCGCGAGGCGCGCCCCGACGCCAAGATCATCATGTTGACCGGCTACGGCAACATCGCCACCGCCGTGCAGGCGGTGAAGGCCGGCGCGGTCGACTACCTCTCCAAACCCGCCGACGCCGACGACGTCGCGCGCGCGCTGCTGGCGAGGGGCGACACCGCCCCATCCCCGCCGGAAAACCCGATGAGCGCCGACCGGGTCCGCTGGGAGCACATCCAGCGGGTCTACGAGCTGTGCAACCACAACGTCTCGGAGACGGCGCGGCGCCTCAACATGCACCGCCGCACCCTCCAGCGCATCCTCGCCAAGCGCGCGCCGCGATAACCCTGCCCGGCTGAGCCGGGCTGTCCCTCCCCATGAAGGGAAGGGAAAGTCTCACCGTTCCGAGATCTCCTCCAGCCCGAGGCGGCCGGTGCGCGGGCCGAACAGGCCGATGGTCAGCACGACCACGGCCATGGCCGAGGCGATGAAGGCGAAGACGCCGCGGACGCCCGTCTCACGCAGGAAGAAGGCGATCAGGAAGCTGGTGAAGACCGTGGAGAGCCGGCTCCAGGAATAGACGAAGCCCACCGCCCGGGCGCGCAGCCGGGTGGGGAAGAGCTCCGCCTGGTAGGCGTGGAAGGCGTAGGAAAGCAGATTGTTGGACAGCGTGATCGCCACGCCCAGACCGATCAGGGCGGCGGGCGCGCTGGCCCGTCCGAACAGCAGGCCGAAGCCGGCCGTCCCTAAGGCCGCGGCGACGATCTGCCACTTGCGCTCGATGCGGTCGGCCAGGCCGCTGCACAGGAACGGGCCTACCGGATAGGCGACGGCGATGGCGAAAGACCAGGCCAGGCTCTTGGTCAGGCTGTGGCCTTGGGCGGCGAGCAGCGACGGCAGCCAGTTGCCGAAACCGTAGAATCCGATGGTCTGGGTGAGGTTGAACACCGACAGCATCACCGTCCGGCCGAGGTAGGGCGGCCGGAACAGCTCGGCGAAGCGCCCGCGGCCTGCCTCGCGCCGGACGACCGGTTTTGGCGGCGGCAAGGGGCGCGCGGTGTCGGCCTCGATCTGCGCCTCGATCCCGGAGAGGATCCGGTCGGCCTCCTGCAGCCGGCCGTGGGCGGCGAGCCAGCGGGGCGATTCCGGAACGCGGGCGCGGATCACCCAGACTGCCGCCGCGCCGGCCGCGCCCGCCAGCATCACCCACCGCCAGCCGGCGATCCCCAGGGGGGCGCGCGGGATCAGCGCCCAGGAGGCGAGGGCCACCACGGGCACGGCGAGGAACTGGATGGACTGGTTGAGGGCGAGCGCCCGACCGCGGATCGCCCGGGGCGCGAGCTCGACCACATAGGCATCGATGGTCACCAGCTCGACGCCTATGCCGATCCCGGCGATCAGCCGCCAGAGGTCTACGCCCACCGCAGTCGAGCGGCCCGCCATGACCAGCGTCGCGGCGCAATACCAGAGCAGCGAGCCGGTGAAGATCGCGCGCCGGCCGAACCGGTCCGCTACTTGCGAGAACACCAGGGTCCCGATGAACAGGCCCGCGAAGGTCGCCGCCGCGAACGCCGCCTGGTCGGTGAGCCCGAACAGCCCCCTGGCGTCGCCGTGAAACACGCCCGCCGCGATCAGCCCCGGGGCGACATAGGCGGTCATGAAGAGGTCGTAGTACTCGAAGCAGCCGCCCAGCGAGATC
>CBJNAS010000099.1:0-9446 GCA_966434565.1 uncultured Phenylobacterium sp. | reverse complement strand
GATCATCGAGCCGGCCTTCCGGCCCGCCGCGATCGAGGTCTACGGCCGCAAGGCGCGCGCGCTCACCGTCGAGCTGATCGAAGGCTTCCTCCCCGCCGGCCGCTGCGAGTTCATCGGCGACTACGCCCTGGTCCTGCCGCTGGTCATCTTCCTCTCCATGATGGACCTGCCGCTGGAGGATCGCGCCGAGCTGCACGGCTATACGCGGGTGATGACCCACGACGCCGACCTCGGCCGGCGGCACGCGGCGTTCCGCGGGGTGATCGCCTATCTCGAGCGCAAGATCGCCGAGCGCCGGAAGAACCTGGGCGACGACCTCTTCTCGCGGGTGCTCACCGCCGAGGTGTTCGGCCGGCCGCTGACGCACGAGGAGGTGCTCGGGGTCGCCACCCTGCTCCTGTTCGGCGGACTGGACACCGTGGCCTCGATGATGGGCTTCGTGATGCGCTTCCTGGCCGAGCATCCGCAGCAGCGGCGCTGGTTCCTGGAGCCGCGCGAGCGCACGCAGGTTTCGTTCGCGCTCGAGGAGATCATGCGCCGGCACGGGGTCGCCAGCAATCTGCGCACGGCGGTCGAGGACACCACCTTGGACGGCGCGCCGATCCGCGCCGGCGAGCACATCCTCCTCCCCACCGCCCTCCACGGCCTGGATCCCCGAGAGTTCAATCGACCCGAGGAGGTGGATTTCAACCGCCCGGGCATGCCCGCCGCGACCTTCGGGGCCGGCGTCCACCGCTGCCCGGGGGCGGGCCTGGCCCGCCTCGAGCTGCGCATCATGGTCGAGGAGTGGATGCAGCGCATCCCCGAGTTCTGGGTGGCCGTCGACGAGCCGGTGGTGCAGCGCTCCGGCGGCGTCAACGGCATCCTGCGCCTGCCCCTGCGCTGGCCGACGGCGTGATGGAGAGCGGGCTCGGCGGGTCCGGCGACAGGGAGGTGAGGATGTCGCAGGCGGAGATGCGGCCCGGACATGTTCCCGCCGATCTCGTGCGGGACGTCGACGTCTACGACCTGCCAGGTGACCACGCAGACATCCACGAGGCCTGGCTCGGTCTGCGGCCCGCGGACGGCCCCGGCCTGATCTGGACGCCTCGGAACGGCGGCCACTGGATCGTCACGCGCGGAGCGCTGGTGGCGAAGTTCTTCGCCGACACCGATCATCTGTCGGCCAAGGAGCTCTCGGTGCCGCCGGGCCAGCTGCCCTACCCGATGATCCCCAACCAGTCGGACGAGCCCGAGCACCGCGACTACCGCGAGATCATCATGCCGTTCCTCCGGCCGCGCACGGTTTGGGCCTTGCAGGAAAAGGTGCGCGCGCTGGCGGTGGAGCTGATCGAGCAGCTTTATCCCGCGGGCGAATGTGAGTTCCTGCGCCAGTTCGCCAAGCATCTGCCGATGCAGATCTTCCTGGGTCTGGTGGACCTCCCCGACAGCGACCGCGAATGGCTGATCGAGCGCACCGAGGTGATGGTCCGCAGCAACGATGGCGAACGCCGCCGCGCCGCGCTCGCCGAGGTGCGCGCCTATCTGGAGGGCTGGATCGCGCGGCGCGGCGCAGAGCCGGGCGACGACATGCTGAGCGCGATCGTGCACGGCAAGGTCGGCGGCCGGCCGATGAGCGAGCTGGAGATCCTGGGCGAGTGCAGCGACGTGCTCTTCGGCGGGCTCGACACCGTGGCCGCGATGATGAGCTTCATCACCCATTTCCTGGCCACCCACCCCGAACACCGCAACCAGCTGGCGGCGGACCCCAGCCTGATCCCGGCCGCGCTCGAGGAACTCCTGCGGCGGCACGGCATCGCCGCCGTCGCGCGCCGGGTCATCAAGGACCTCGACTGCGAAGGGGCGGTGTTGCGGGCCGGCGACATGGTGCTGATCCCCAGCGCCTGCCACGGCCTTGACGACCGCGAGTGGGACGACCCGCTGACCGTTGATTTCAGCCGCGCGCGGAACCGGCCGCACGCCACCTTCGGCGTCGGCGTGCACACTTGTCCGGGCGCAGGCCTGGCGCGCAGCGAATTGACCATCTTCCTCGAGGAGTGGCTGAAGCGGATCCCCGACTTCCGCCTGAAGCCCGGTTTCGCCCCGGAAGGGATCACCGGCGGGGTCACCGCCCTGAAGGCGCTGGAGCTGGAATGGGACGCGACTTGAGACTCACGGGTGTTCGAGGCCGCGGCCGGGTCGGCGAACAGGCGTCCGCCGACATAATGGAGGTGCGCAGCCGCATGCTCACCTGGCCTGCGGTGCTCCGCAAGCTCGATCGCATCGACCCGAGCTACAAGGACTAATGTCTGTTGCGCAGAAGTGCCGGGCGGCGTTTGCGCGTAAAAGGCGTTCAGAGTTTCGTATCTGGAGCATCCCGCCTTCGCGCAGGATCCCCTAGCCGCCGAGGACGCAACCCGATGAAGACGTCGATGGCCCCGAGCGCGCCTTCGGAGGGGCCGCACACGCCGCCCCGGCGGGAAGTCCGGACCGCCTGCCGGATCTGCGCCGGAGCCTGCGGGCTGCGGCTGGAGATGGACCCCGACGGCGCCGTCTCGGCGGTCCACGGCGACCGTGACGACCCGATGAGCCGCGGCTACGCCTGTCTCAAGGGGCTGCAGCTGCCGGCGGCCCACGCCAGCCCGCAGCGCCTGCTCCAGCCGCTGAAGCGCACGGCCCAGGGCTTCACGCCGATCCCGCTCGACCAGGCGCTCGACGAGATCGCCGGGCGCATTGCGGCCCTCGTCGCTGAGAGCGGCGCCGACGCGGTCGGCGCTTTCAAGGGCACCATGGCCTACACCAACTTCCTGGCCAACGCCCTGCTGCCGGCCTTCATCCGCGCCCTGGGGTCGTCGGCCTTCTATTCCACCATGACCATCGACCAGTCGGCGAAGTGGGTCACCGTCGAGCGGCTCGGCGCCTGGGCGGCCGGCAAGGACGCCTTCGAGACGGCCGACGTGCTGATGATGGTGGGGACCAACCCGCTGGTCTCGCTGTCCACCTTCAACTTCGCCCTGCAGAATCCGGCCAAGGCGATGCGCGCGGCCAAGGCGCGCGGCCTGCAGCTGGTCGTCATCGATCCCCGCCGCAGCGAGACGGCGCGTCATGCCGACGTCTTCCTGCAGCCCCGCCCCGGCGAGGACCCGACGGTGCTGGCGGGCCTGCTCAACCTCGTCTTCGAGCACGGCTGGCAGGATCAGGCCTTCTGCGAAGCCTATGCCGCGGGCGTCGCGGCCCTGCGCGCGGCGGTGCGTCCGTTCAGCGGCGATTATGTCGCCCGGCGCGCTGGCGTCGAGCCGGCGGACCTGCTGGCGGCGGCGCGGGTCTTCGCGGCGCCCCATCCGGACGGCCGGCGCAAGCGCGGTTCGGCCGCCTCGGGGGTGGGACCGAACATGGCGGCGCACTCCAACCTCGCCGAACACCTGCTGGAGTGCCTGAACGTCGTCTGCGGCCGGTTCGCGCGTCCCGGCGACCGCGTGCCCAATCCCGGCGTCCTCGGGGCGCGTCACCCCCGCTACGCCCAGGTGGTCGCGCCGCGTCGCGGGTTCGACCGGGCCGAGGGCCGCAGCCCGTCGGGCTACGGGCTGCTGTTCGGCGAAAGGATGAGCGGCGCGCTCGCCGACGATATCCTGTCCGACGCGCCCAACCGCCTGCGGGCGCTGATCGTGGACGGGGGCAATCCGGCCAGCGTGCTCCCGGAGAGCCGCCGCG
This sequence comes from uncultured Phenylobacterium sp., assembly GCA_966434565.1. Lineage (GTDB taxonomy): Bacteria > Pseudomonadota > Alphaproteobacteria > Caulobacterales > Caulobacteraceae > Phenylobacterium. Next base: position 5,756 of record CBJNAS010000099.1, on the reverse strand, counting down.
CCGTCGAAGCGCTCCGCCGGCTCGACCTGCTGGTCACGATCGACCCGTTCCTGACGCCCACGGCGCGGCTGTCGGACTATGTGATCCCGCCGACGATGATGCTGGAGCGGGCTGACGTCGGCAGCCGCGACTACGAGAACTACGTGCTGTTCAAGCCCTACGGCCGCTACTGCCCGCCCGCGCTCGAGCCGCCGGCCGGCGCGGAGGTGGTGGACGACTGGGTGGTGCTGTGGGAGCTGGCCCGCCGGCTCGATCTGGCCCTGACGCTCGACGGAGAGCGCGTGCCCCTCGCCCCGCGTCCGAGCGCGGAAGCCCTGATCGCGCGGCTTTTGCGGCACAGCGCCGTGCCGTTCACGGAGCTGCAGGCGAGCGTGGAAGGCCGCATCTTCGACGTCGAGCCCATGCGGGTCGAGCCCGGCGATCCGGCGAGCCCGGCGCGTTTCGAGCTGGCCCCCGCCGATGTCCTGGCGGAGCTCGCCGCGGTGCTGGCCGAGGAGGGCGACGCAGCCGGCTTCCGTTTCGCCGGGCGTCGCATGCGGGAGGTGCAGAACACCATGTATCACCACCTGCCCGCGGTCGAAGCGCGGACGCCGTTCAACGCCGCCTACCTGCACCCCGAGGACATGACCGAGCTCGGCCTCGAGCCGGGTGGTCGGGTCGTGCTCACCTCGGCTCACGGGCGCCTGGAAGCGGTCGCCCGGCCCGACCCCGACCTGCGCCGCAAGACCGTCGCCCTGACCCACGGCTGGGGCGGCCTGCCGGACGAGGCGGGACCGGAGGCGGGCGTGAACGTCAATCACTTGACGAGCAGCCGGCGCGGGCGCGACCCCCTCAACGCCATGCCCGTGTTGACCGGCTTTGCGGTCCGGGTCGAACCGGCGGCCGCGCAGAGTTCACGTACGAAGCAGGAGGCCGGGAGCGCAGCATGAGGCGATGGTTCATCACGGGCGTGTCGAGCGGGATCGGCGAGGCCCTGGCGCAAGCGGCGCTGGCGCGAGGCGACGCGGTCGTCGGCGCCGCCCGCGGCGCCGAGGCGGCGCGCCGCTTCACCGCCGTCGCGCCCGGCCGCACGACGGGCGTACCGCTGGATGTGACCCGGCCCGACGAGGTCGCCTCGGCGGTGGCGCAGGCGCTCGCCGGCGGACCGCTGGACGTCGTGGTCAACAATGCCGGCCAAAGCCTGTTCGGCGCCTTCGAGGAGGTTTCCCCCGACGAGGTCCGCGCCTTGTTCGAGGTCAACGTCTTCGGACCGTGGCGGATCGCCCAGGCGGTGCTGCCGCATATGCGTGAGCGCGGTCGGGGAACCCTGGTGCAGATCTCCTCGGGCTGCGGGGTCTCGGGCCTGCCGGGGCTCAGCGCCTACTGCGCGAGCAAGTTCGCGCTGGAGGGCTTCAGCGAGGCGCTGGCGGCGGAAGTCGCCGCCTTCGGCGTGCGGCTGATGCTGGTCGAGCCGGGCGCCGTCGCCAGCCGGTTCATCAGCCACGGCACGCGGGAGGCGGAGCAGCGCCTGCCGGAGTACGCTTTCCTGTCAGGCCAGGGCAAGGCCCCCCTCGACGCCTACTATGGAACCTGCGCCGCCACGCCCGAGAGCGTCGCGGCCGCGATCCTGCAGGCGCTGGACCAGCCCGAGCCGCCGCCGCGGCTTGTGCTCGGCGACGACGTTCGGCCCGGCATCCGAGAGAAGGGGGAGAAGCTGATCGCCGCGGCGGCGGGATGAAGATCGATCGCGGCCGTCGCGAGTTGACGTTCTGAAGGGAGACTTCCACGAGCCGACGCTTCGCCGCGCCGCTGCGGCCCGGGCGCTCGGCGCCTCCGCACAGGCGCAGGCGCAGCCCGCCCCGGAGGACCGGGGCGGCAGGGCCGGTCAGGCGAGCGGCCAGACGAGCGGCAGATGCGCCATGCTGCCGTTTACGCCCGTCCTGATCTCGGGCGCCGCCGCAGGGTCCAGCGAGAACTCCGGGATCCGCGGCAGCCATTCCTCCAGCAGGACCTTCAGCTCCATGCGCGCCAGCATGGCCCCGGGGCAGACATGCGGACCGGCGCCGAAGGTCGTCTTGCCCGGGGACTTCCGCGTGAAATCGACCTCCAACGCGTCCGGATAGGCGTCCTCGTCGACGGCGCCGAACGGGGTCGACAGCATGATCATGTCGCCGGCCTTCAGGTTGACCCCGTGGAACTCCATGTCGCGGGTCACGGTGCGCGCGGGATTGGTCAGGGCGAAGCGCCGCAGGAATTCCTCCACCGCGCCGGGGATCAGGCCAGGCTCGGCCCGCAGGCTGGCGCAATGCTGCGGCCGCTGCGCCAGGAAATGCATCATGTGGCCCATCATCGAGGCCACGGTGTCGAGCCCGCCGATCAGCAGCAGGGAGCCCACGCCCATCGCCTCCTGTTGCGTGATCGGCCGTCCCTCGATCTCGCCATTGGCGATCGCAGTCAGAAGGTCGTCGCGCGGCTCGGCGACGCGTTCCTGCAGCTTGCCGGCGATATAGCCCATGATCTTGCCGAGCGAGGCCTTCTTGTCGCCCTCGGCGTCGACCATAGCCCCGGCGAGCGGCAGAAGCGCCAGCCGGTCCTCGTCGGGCAGGCCAGCCATGCCCATGAAGATCTTGATCGGCAGGTGATGGGCCAGGTCACGGACGAATTCGCAGCGCCCGTTCGGCCGGAAGCCCTCGATCAGCGAGATCGCCAGTTTGCGAACTTCCTCTTCGCGCGCCCGCAGCGCCGGGGCGGTGAACGCGCGCGCAAACAGCGCCCGATAGGCCTGCTGGATCGGCGGATCGGCCTCGATCGGCACGAGGCGCGTGACGCGGTCCGGATCCTTGGGGACGGCCGCCCCCTGGGTCGAGGTGAACAGCTCCGGATTCGCGAAGACCTCGCTCAGGATGTCGCGCCGGGCGGCCACCCAGTGGCCCTCGTTGTACGGCGACCAGAACAAGGGCGGCGCGCCCTCGGCCAGCAGCCGAGCAAACGGATCGTGGTAGACGTCTGCGGCCTTCATCGGCCGATAGACGTCGAAGTCGACGACGAGGTGCGCCGGGACGTGCGGCGGCGCGGGTTTGGCCTCGGTGCTGATGTTCGACATGACAATCTCCAGAGCGGTGCGTGGCGCCCAGGCCTTAGCTGACGAGGAAGCCGCCATCGACGGCAAGCAACTGTCCCGTAATCGCGCGCGCCGCGTCGCTCGCCAGGAAGAGGCAGGCGTTGGCGATGTCTTCCGGCGCGCCCATCGTGCCCAACGGGACCCGGTCCGGCACGGTGATGGGGCCTTCGGTCTTCAGGCCGCGGGTGTTCATGTCGGTGACCGCCTCCCGGGCGCCCTCGGTGACCGTGCCGCCCGGCAGCACTGCGTTGACGCGGATCTTGTGCTTGGCGAACTCCAGGGCGGTCACGCGGGTGAGATTGCTGAGACCCGCCTTGCTGGCCCCGTAGGCCGCATTGTGCAGAACCGCGGCGCGCTCGCCGCTCACCGAGGAGACGTTGACGATAGCCCCCCCGCGCCCCTGGTCGACCATGGCGCGCAGCGCCTCGCGGACGACCAGGAAGCTGCCGTGCAGATTGACCGCGTGGATCGCGTCCCATTGCTCGATGGTCATCTGCAGGAAGTCGTACTTCGGGAAGATGGCCGCGCTGTGGACCAGCAGGTCCACGCCGCCGAAGCGGTCGCGGGCGAGGTGGAACATCGCCTTCACGTCGGCTTCCTGGACGATGTCCGCGGCCGCCGCCGCCGCGCGCCCGCCTGCGCTCTCCACCTCCTGCGCCACCTGCTGGGCAAGGTCGCCGAGGCGGTCGGCCACCACCACCTGGGCGCCCTGCTGGGCGAACAGCAGCGCCACGGCGCGGCCGATGCCGCGCGCTGCGCCGGTGACCACGGCCGTCTTGCCGTCCAGGGACAGGTTCATGTTGTTCGCTTCCCAACGCCTTTGGGGATGTGTCGATGACGATCGGGAGCAGCCTCGGCGAGGCGCTCGTCCGAACGGCCCGCACCGTTCCGCCAAACCTTTATGAGCTTGCGGCGATCGCCCTGAACATGGCTGGAATTCACCTTGGCGGGGGGTGTTTTCGACAGCCGCACGCCGCGAGGCCGCCGCCTCGCGCGCTGCGCTCATGTCCGCCGTAGCGCTTCGGCCAGGTGATGGCAGGCGGGAGCGGCGAGCTCGGGGTGCGCGGCGGCGACCGGCGGCCGCCGCGCGACCGCCTCAGATCCGCATGAAGCGCTTGCCGTTGTCGTACATGATCCCGCGCGCATCCCGCTCCGGCAGCTCAGAGAGCGCCTCGGCGTAGAAGTCGCGCGGCTCAGGGACGCCTTCGGCGTGCGGATAGTCCGAGCCCATCAGCAGGCAGTCGCTCGTGCCGATCCGCTCGGCGATGCCCTTCACGTCGTCCTCGGGATAGGCCACGGCGTAGCACTGGCGCTTGAAGATGGCGCTCGGCCGCTCCTTCAGCTGGCCGCAGGGCCAGTAGCCGTTCTTCGCCATGCCGCGCATCTTGTCCATCTTCTCGAGGAAGTTCGGCAGCCAGTTGGCGCCGTTCTCCACCGAAGCGATGCGGATGTTCGGGAACCGCTCGAAGAAGTTGTGGTAGATGATGTTGGCGAGCGTGATCTGCACCGGCAGCTCCGAATAGCAGAACATCCACTGCCAGGCCGTCTGGCCGGTCCGCCGCGCCTGCAGCGGCTTCTCGCCGAACTGCTCGATCAGCGGGTGCATGAAGTTGGCTTCTGAGACGTGGAAGGTGACCGCCACGCCGGCCTCGTTGAGCACCGACCAGACCGGATCGAAGTAGGGGTGCGCGGGCGAGCGGCCGCCGGCCGGCCCCATCGGCATGCAGACCACCTTCACGCCGCGCTCGACCAGCCACTTGGCCTCGGCCACCGAGCTCTCCAGGTCCCACAGGCTGAGCAGGCCGGTTGTGAAGATCCGGTCCTTGTAGACGAATTTCCAGTTGTCGTTGAGGTATTCGTTATAGGCGTGCAGGACCTGGTTGCCGATCTTGTTCTGCGGATAGTAGCCGAAGGTCGAGACGAACTGCCCGACGAACAGGATGCAGCCCTCGACGCCAAACTCGTCCAGCTTTTGCAGCCGCGCTTCCGGCGCCATCATGTCCTCGGTCGGCTTGATCCAGCCTTCGACGTTGGACTTGCCCTCCTTCATGGCCTTCAGCCATTCCTTGAGCTTGCCCGGCGGCGGGACCAGCCCTTCGGGGTTGTCCTCCGCGTTCTCCACCATGCGATCGCCGACGTGCAGGCCGAAGCGGCCGTCCGGCCCCACCTTGCGCGCGACCAGCCAGTCGGCGTGCAGGTCCTTGGGCAGATAGGTGCGCATGAAGTCGTAGTTGCGCTCCCAGATGTGACTGTCGCAGTCGAAAATCGGTCCCTGGTAAGTCGGCCGCTGGGCCGCGTCTTTGAGGTTCACAACGGTCACGGTGCTGCTCCGGCTCTCTCCCAAACGAGCGTTTGACATACGCGCGGCGTCGCCGGACCGCAAGCGCCAGCGCAGGGGCGTCCTCCAGTCATCACGAACTCGATGATGCGGCCCAACCGGCCTGATGGCGACGGACTCGAATGGGCGAGCACCGGCCCGAAGTGCGCCGCCACGACAGTCCGCAGGTCCGGTTCACCGGGGGCGAGGAGCCCAGGACCGTCGGCGCAGTCCGCCGGGCGGCTCAGACGTAACGGTACTCGATCGCGTAGCGGTAGCGCTGAGGGTGATAGCGCGCGTAGGCGATCTCCACCGGCCGGTCCTCGGCGGCGTAGTAGA
>CBJNAS010000098.1:0-9601 GCA_966434565.1 uncultured Phenylobacterium sp. | reverse complement strand
GCGTTGAAGAAGGCCGCCTCGTTGTCCATGTAGGACAGCCCCCAGCCGGAGGGCTGCTCGCCCGGCAGGCCGCTGATGTAGGAGAGCCCGCTCACCGCCTGCACGACGGGCCCGTAGCTCTTGTACTCCGCGTGCGGACCGGTGTGGCCGAAGCCGCTCATGCGGGCATAGATCACCTGCGGGGACAGCCGGCGCAGACGCTCGTAGGTGAGCCCCCAGCGCTCCATCACGCCTGGCGCGAAGTTCTCGGTGACCACGCTGGACGAGGCGATCAGCCGCTCGGCCAACGCATGTCCCTTCGGATGGCGCATGTTGATGGTCACGCCGAGCTTGTTGCGGTTGTAGTTGTTGAACAGGCCGCCCTTGTTCGGATCGGGGTTGGCGTCCTCCTCGCCATAGGTGCGCGGATCACCCTTGTAGATCGGCAGGCGCCGCGGCATGTCGAGCCGGTTGCGGTCCTCGATGCGGATCACCTCCGCCCCGAAGTCGCTGAGCACGCGTGTGGCGCAGGCGCCCACGCCCATCCAGCAGAAGTCGGCGACGCGGACGCCCGCCAGCGGCCCCGGCCTGGGCCGCGGCGCACGCGAGGCTTGCGCCGGACCTTCGGCTTGCGCGCTCGCCGCAACTCTCTGCATGGAACCGTCTCAGCGCCTGGTCGGCGCCCTCCCTGGCCCGGAGCTCGGCCTCCGGCGCTTGTTGCTGAGCAAATTGTTGATAATGATCATTATGAACTTGGCCCAAGCGGTGTCAACCTGTTGGGCCCGCCGCTATTCGTTGTGATAGGGGTCGCATTCATGGTCGGGGACATCGGGCGCCGGCGGCCGCCCAGGCAAAGTGAGGTCAGTGGCATGTCGCGTCGCGCCGAAGCGAACGCCCCATCGGAAGCGGTCAGCGAAAACGGCCGCCGACCCGTCAGCTGGGAGCTCAGCCGCCGCAGCCTGAAGACCTCGGAGATCGTGGCGCTGGAGATCGTCCGGGACATCGTTTCCCAGAAGCTCCAGCCCGGCGACCGGCTGCCGCTGGAGTCCGAGATGCTGGTCCACTATCGGGTGAGCCGCTCGTCCTTGCGCGAGGCGCTGCGCCTTCTGGAGGTCCAGGGCCTGATCGCCATTCGCCCGGGCCCGGGCGCCGGCACGGTGGTCGGCCGCGTGGCGCCGGGCAATCTGGCGCGCACCATGACCCTGCACCTGCACATGCTGGGCGCGAACTACGACCAGCTCCTGGAGGCTTGGGTGCAGGCCGAGCCGGTGCTGGCGCGCATGGCCGCGGCCAATCCCGACCGCAAGCGGGTGAAGGAGGCGCTCGGCCCCTTCCTCGACGAGACCCACGCCTGGGCGGTGCAGGAGGGCCTGAGGTTCCACGACCTCCTCGCCGACCTGGCGGACAATCCGGTCCTGTCCCTGACCCTGCAGTCGATCGGCCACATCGTCACCGAGCAGGTGCTGACCAGCGTCGAGCGCGGCGAGCTCGAGCCCGGCATCGTCCACGACCATCGCGAGCTGGCAGAAGCGATCATCGCCGGGGACGCGGCCCGCGCCGAGCAGCTGATGCGCGACCACGTGCGCCATATGGTCGAGGACTTCAGAGCCTACTGGCCGCTGAAGATCGGCGAAAAGGTGCAGTGGCGCTGATCCGCCGCCCCGCTTCGTCGGGCCCCAGCGTCCCCGGGCCCAGCTCCGTCGCCAGATGGACGCTGGAGCGCCAGAACAGCGCCGCCGCGGCGACCGCCGGGATCGCCACGCTGAGCAGGGCGTAGCGAAGCGCCTGATCGCCCAGGCCGAAATGGGCGGCGAGCAGGTCGCTCAGCAGGCCCACGCTGGTCGGGCCGAGGCCCAGGCCCACCAGGTTCACCACCAGCACGAACACCGCCGAGGTGAAGGCGCGCATGTCCGGCGGAGCGAGCGTCTGCGAGACCGCGTTGCCGGGCGCCATGTAGACGTTGACCATGGCCGCCGGCACGATGGCCGCGGCGAGCGACAGGCGCGCGTCGCCCACGAGATACTGAATGAGTGCGAAGGGCGCGGTGGTCAGCGCCGCGATCGCCGGGACGCGCATGTACCAGCGCACGTCGCGGGCGGCGAGACGCGCCGCCAGCGCCCCGCCCAGGAAGGTCCCGGCCGCGCCGCCCAGGCCGGTGATCAGGGCGAGCCAGGTCGCCAGCTCTGCCAGCGGCATGGCGTGGACGCGGCTGTAGAAGGGCGCGTTCCAGGAGACCATGCCGTACTGGGCCCAGCTCTGCAGCGCCTCGCCGATCACCAGGTAGCGGAAGGCGCGGATGCGCCAGAGCAGCCGCACGGCTTCCGCGACGCTGCGGCGCTGGCCCGGCGCCTGGGTCGCCAGGGCCTCGTGCTGGCCGCGGGGCGGCTCCTTCAGGAACAGCAGCATGACCGGCGCGAGCGCCAGGCCGCTCAGGCCCACCACTTCGAAGGCGCGCCGCCAGCCCAGCGCGACCGTCAGCTTGCCGCCGAAGGCGAAGCCCAGCATGAAGCCCAGCGGCAGGGCCAGGCCCCAGACCGCCATGGCGAGCGAGCGCCGCCGCGGGGGGAACAGGTCGGCGATCATGGAATGGGTCGCGGGCACGCAGCCCGCCTCCCCCACCGCCACCCCGACCCGGCAGACGAGCAGCGTCAGATAACCGGTCGCAAGGCCGCTGGCCGCAGTCATCAGGGTCCAGATGGTGAGCGCAGCCACGAGCACGTACTTGCGCGCCACCCGATCCGCCAGCCGGGCGATGGGCAGGGCCAGCGTGGTGTAGAAGAGGGCGAACGCCAGGCCGGTCAGCGTGCCGAGCTCGGTGTCCGTCAGTCGCAGGTCCCGCTTCAGCGCCACCTGCATGATCGAGAGCACCGTCCGGTCGAGGTAGTTGAAGAGGGCCACGACGAACAGCAGGCCGAGCGCAAACCAGCTGGACCGGAGCTGCTCGGGCGGGCGACTACGCATGACGGCCGACCTCGGCTGCCGCCCGCAGGCGGCGCTGAGAGGCCGCCCGGCAACCCCGAGCGGCCTCCTGGAAAAGCTACTGGAAGCGGTAGGTGAAGGTGGCCCCGACCTGCCGCGGCGGATTGATGACGCCGCGGTCGACCTCGCGCAGGCCGGCCGCAAACTCGGCGGTGGTGAGATAGTAGAAGTAGTAGTTCGATGGCGCGGCCATGTACCAGCGGTTGGTCAGGTTCTTGGCCCAAAGCTGCAGCCGCCACTTCGCGCCGGCCGGCTCGTAGGCCAGCGAGGCGTTCAGGATGCCGGCCTTCTTGGTATAAGGCCGGGCGAGGGGCTGGCCGCCCAGGCGGTAGTTGGTGGGCACCACCTCGGTCGTCGACGCCCACTGGTCGTCCGCATGGACGGACAGCTTTCCGCTGCGCAGGTCCCAGGCGTAGTCCACGAAGATCTTGAGGTCGTTCGGCGGCACGAAGGGCACGCGGTTGCCGGTGCAGTCCACCGCGCCGGCCGCGCAGCCCTTGAAGGCGCGGTAGACGGCCTCGGTATAGGCGTAGTTGACGCCGACGCCGAGGCCGTCGATCGGCCGGGCCACCGCCTCCAGTTCCACGCCCTTCACCCGCTCGGTGCCGGCGTTCGTGTCGGTCAGCACCGGGCCCACCAGGGAGCGGACCTGCAGGTTGCGGGTATCGGCCAGATAGGCCGCCAGGTTGATCGAGAGCCGGTTCTCGAACAGCTTCACCTTGGCGCCGATTTCGTAGCTCTTGCTCTTTTCCGGCGCGAGCGGGGTGACCGCCGCGGCCGGGCTGGTGCTGGTCAGCGACCAGCCGCCGCCCTTGAAGCCCGTCGAGACGCCTCCGTAGAACAGGGCGTAGCGCGTCGGCGTGAATTCGACGATCGCCCGCGGCGTGAACGAGCTCCAGGTGTGGCTGAACTGCACGTCGAAGGGCGCGCCATAGAACGCCGAGCCGTTGGCGTGACGTGTGTAGCCGTTCTTGTTCTCGATGGTGTAGCGGGCGCCGAGCGTGGCCGCCCACTGGTCGGTGATGTGGAACTTGCCTTCGGCGAACGGCGCGATGGTCATCACGTGGGCGTCGCCGGTCACCGTCTCGTTCTGCAGCGTCCCCTTGGTCAGCACGTCGAGGAACTGGCCGGGAATGGTCCCGTTGAAGCCGAAGGTGATCGCCTTCTTGAGGTTCTCGAAACTGTAATAGAGGCCGGTGACGTACTCGAGGCGCCGACCGCTCGGCGAGGTCAGCCGCAGCTCCTGGCTGAACTGGAACTCCCGGCTGGCGTTGATCGAGTTGTTGTTCATCGGCAGCGGACCGCTGTCGCCGTCGTCGACGTAATGGGAATCCAGCGTGCGGTAGCTGGTGATCGAGGTCAGGGTCCCGAACGCCTGCTCCCAGTCCGCCCGCACCTGCCCCGCCCAGATGTCGCGCCGGTTGACGCCGTCGACGTCCTGGAAGACGTCCCACGGGCTGGAGGAGATCGCCTGTGTCCGCGCCACGATCCCGCCCTGGCCGAAGAAACGGTAGCCCGAGGCGAACATGTTCTCGTGGTTGTACTGCACGAAGGCGGTCACCTTGAGATCGTCGGTGGGCTGCCACAGGAAGGACGGGCGCAGCGCATAGCTCTTCTGGTCCGACAGGTTGTTGCCGGTGAGCACGTTGTGCATGTAGCCGCCGACATCCTTGACGCTGTAGGCGAGGCGCGCGGCCATCCGGTCGTTGATCGGCAGGTTGAAGAAGCCCTGGCTCTCGAAGCCGTTGGACCCATGGCGGCCAAAGGTCTCTCCGGTGAGATTGATTTCGCCGAAGGCGTCGTGGAGCTTGGGCTTGTTGTTGGTGATCTGCAGCGCCCCGCCGACCACGTTGCGGCCGAAGGTGGTGCCCTGCGGCCCGCGCAGTACGGCGATCTGCTGGACGTCGAAGAAGTCCGCGTCGAACGAGGCCAGCGTGCCGTAGTAGATGTCGTCCATGAAGACGGCGACCGGCAGCTCCAGGGCCGGCGCGTCGTTGGTCGTGCTCTGACCGCGGATCTGCACGTTCGCGGTGCTCTGCCCCTTGGTGCTGACGAAGGTGGCCCCGGGCACCATCGAGGGCAGGTCGCTGAAGTTGCCGATATGGGCGGCCTTGACCTGCTCGCCGCCGATCGCGGTGACCGCGACGGGGACCTTGCTCAGGGCTTCCTCGCGCCGGGTGGCGGTGACGATCACTTCGCCGACGGTCGCCGCATTGGATGCCGGAGCCGTCTGCGCCATGGCTGGCGTCGCCGCGCCCAGGCCGACCAGGCCCAACCCCGCCAGGCCCAGCCCGGCGACAATTGCGCGGCTGCTCACGCAGGCCAGCGCTGACATTTGACGATTTCTGAACATCTGCGTTCGTTCCTCCCCCCTGTCGCCTAGAGGCGTCGTTGGCGCCGCGGTAGGAATGCTGGACGGTCGAAAGCACGGCCGAGCGGCCGTCCGACCCTCGTCCTGGCGGTCTACGCCAGGCTCGTCAGCGTTTCCTCCCCGCCTTAGATGATCCGGTTTGTTATAATCATCATGAGTATGATGCGTCGGCGGAAAACGGCACCTGATCTTTAGGAGAGCTTCAGCATCTGCTTGCCGAGGTTGCGGCCCTCGAACAGCCGGCGCAGCGCCGCCGGGGCGTTCTCGAATCCGACCTGCACGTCCTCCAGAGGCGTGATCCGGCCTGTGCGGAGCCAGTCGATCAGCCGCCTGTCCGCCTCGGCGAAGTCGCGTTCGTAGTGATCGGTCAGGAAGCCCTGGATGGTCGCCCCTGTGAACACCAGGTTGAAGTAGTTCCGGGGCCCTTCGGGCATCTCGGCGCTGCGCGGGTCGAAGTTGTAGCGCGCGATCGCGCCACAGATGACCACGCGCGCCCGGGGCGCCAGCCTGGCCAGGACGTCGTTCAGGACCTCGCCGCCGACGTTGTCGAAGAAGATGTCGACGCCGTGCGGCGCAAGCTCGCGCAGCCGCGAGCGAACGCGCCCCTCTCTGTAGTCGATGGCGGCGTCGAACCCGAGCTTGTCGACCAGCAGGGCGCATTTCTCCGCCCCGCCGGCGATGCCGATCACCCGGCAGCCGGCGAGCTTGCCGATCTGGCCCACGAGCGAGCCGGTCGCGCCCGCCGCGCCGGAGATGACCAGGGTGTCGCCGGCGACCGGCCGGCCCACCTTCATCAGCCCGAGATAGGCGGTGCGGCCGGTGATGCCGAGCATCGAAAGCGCCGCATTGGCAGGAACTCCGGCGGGAACCTTGACGAGGCCGGCCGCCGGCAGCGTCGGCTGCTCGCTCCAGCCGATCAGGCCGTAGGCGAGGTCGCCCGGGTGAAACTCGGCGTGCGCGGATTCGGCCACCAGGCCGACGCCCCAGCCCGGCATGACGCCGCCGATCTCGACCGGCTCCATGTAGCCGGCGGCGTTCTCCATCCAGCTCTTCTGGGCGGGATCGAAGCTCAGATAGAGGGTCCTGAGCCGGACCTCGCCCGCCTGCGGCGCGCGCACCGGAGCCGGGGCGAGCTCGAAGTCGGCGTCCTCCAGCGGCCGCCCGACCGGGCGGCGGGCGATGAGCCATTGACGTTGCACGTCTCCGCTCATCCGACCGCCCCGGCTTCCTGGGCGAACCGCCAGGCGCGTTGTGCGAGCAGCGGCACGCGGGCGGCGTGCTCGATCGCCCCGTCGGCGGCGGCGTTCCCCTGTAGCGCCCTTGCCACGATCCCCTGCACGATAGCCGCCATCCGGAACAGGTTGTAGGCCTTGTAAAAGGCGAGATTGCTGAGCGGCGGCCGGCCTGTGCGCTGGCAGTACCGGGCGATGTAGCTCTCCAGGTCCGGGATGCCGAGCGCGGCGAGGTCCTCGTCCTCCAGCGAGCCGCGGAAGTCGGCGTTGGCCGGCCGGAACCAGTCCATCGCGTGGTAGGTGAGGTCGCCGATCGGGTCGCCGGTGGTCGAGAGCTCCCAGTCCAGCACCGCCGCGACGCGCGGCTCGGTCGGGTGGATCAGCAGGTTGTGGAAGGAGTAATCGCCGTGGATCAGCCGCGTCTCGCCGGCTGGCGGGGCGGCGCCCGGCAGCCAGGCCATCAGCCGCTCCATCTCCGGAATGTCCGCGGCGCGGGAGGCCTCGTACTGCTGGCTCCAGCGGGCGATCTGGCGCTGGAAATAGTCGCCCGGGCGGCCGAAGTCGCCGAGCCCGGCGGCCACATGGTCCACCGTATGCAGCCGGGCCAGGGTCTCGTTGGCGGAGTCGTAGACGGCCGCCCGCTCGGCCGGGGTCAGGTCGGGCATGCTGCTCAGCAGGAAGACCCGGCCCGCCACGTGGCGCATCACATAGAAGGCCGAGCCCAGCACGCTGTCGTCCTCGCAGAGCGCCAGCGGCTCCGGCACGGGGAAGCCGCGCTCGAAGAGGGCGCGCATGACCCGAAACTCGCGGTCGACCGCATGGGCGGACTTCAGCAGCACGCCGGGCGGCTTGCGACGCAGGACGTATTTGCGGGCCGGCGTGGTCAGCAGATAGGTGGGATTGGACTGGCCGCCCTCGAACTGGCGGACCTCCAGCGGCCCCTGGTAGCCCGGCACGACGTCGCCCAGGAACTCCGCCAGGCGCGACTCATCGATGCGATGCGCCGGCTTCACGTCGACGAGCTCGCCCAGGTACTTGTTCGCGGGCGTGTTCATCCCGAGCTCCTTCAGGGTACGCCGCCGTCGAGGCGGATCACGGTCCCGGTCGTGAAACTGGAACGATCGCTGGCCAGGTAGAGGGCGGTCGTGGCGATCTCCTCCGGCCGGCCGATGCGTTTGGCCGCCGCCGGAGAGGTGCGGTCCGCCTCCTCGCGCCAGGCCTTGGCGATGTCGGTCCAGAACGGGCCGCACTGGATGGCGTTCACCCGCACCTTCGGCCCGAACTCCAGGGCGTGGTCCTTGGTCATGATGTTCAGCGCCGCCTTGGCGCCGGCATAGACCGGGTAATCCGGGCTGGGCTTCTCCGCGCCCATGCTGGTGATGTTGATGATCGAGCCGGAGCCCGCCTGCACCATGCGCTCGCCGATCAGGGCGGACAGCCGGAACGGACCCTTGAAGTTCACCGCCACGGTCTTGTCGAACATCTCCTCGGTGACCTCCGAGGAGCGCGGGGCGACCGGCGCCATGCCCGCGTTGTTCACGAGGACGTCGACCTTGCCGAAGGCGTCGTAGACCGTCTCGACCAGCTTCGGCAGCTCGTCCCAGCGGCCCACGTGGCAGGCCACGGCCAGGGCCCGGCGGCCCATCGCGCGCACCTCGCCCGCGACTTGCTCGCAGGCCTCCAGCTTGCGGCTGGTGATGACGACATCCGCACCGCTGGCGGCGAACGCCTTGACCATCTCATAGCCCAGCCCGCGGCTTCCGCCGGTGACGAGGACCACCTTGCCGCTCATGTCGAAGTAGTCGGCCACCTTCCCTCCTGTCTTCGCGAAAATGCGGGCCGGGCGCAACCCGGCCCAGGTCCTTGGGAGGGTTCAGTCGAGGTGGTAGATGCGCGCGGCGTTGCCGTGGACGATCTTGCCCACGTCCTCGCGCGAGATGCCCTTGAAGACATCTTCCATGTACTCCGCCGGAGCCTGTGCGGAGGTCGCCGGCCCCGGGCTCATGCTCGTCGGGTGCGGGAAGTCGGTCTCGTAGAGGATGTTGTCGGGGCCCAGGATTTCGAGCGCCGGCTTCAGCGTGTCCTTCTCGAACCAGAAGCAGCCGTAGACCTGCCGCTTGAAGTACTCCGAGGGGAGCAGCTTCATGTGCGGGTTCTCCTTGTGCGCCCCGCAGTTCAGCCATTGGTAGTCGAGTCCGGCCAGCAGATAGGGCAACCAGCCGACGCCGCTCTCGACCGAGACGAAGTTCAGCTTCGGGAACCGCTCGCAGACCCCGCCGCAGGTGATCTGGGAGATGATCTTGGCGTTATCCATGGAGAACAGCGCGCCCATGGAGGCGAAGGCGGCGTGCCGCCCGATGCTCTCGTGCATCATCTCGAAGTACCACATGTCGCCGGTGCCGATGTGGAAGTTGATCGGCAGCCCCATCTCCTGGGCGGCGGCCCACAGCGGGTCCCACTGCGGGTCGGTCAGCTTCGGCAGGCTGAAGTGCTCCGGCTCGCCGCACATGACCAGGCCCTTGTGGCCGGCCGCCGCGCAGCGCTCCATCTCCTTGATCGTCAGCTGCACGTCCCAGAACGGCAGGGCCATCTGCGGGATCAGCCGCTTGCGGTCGGCCGAGCTCCACTCGGTGAGCCAGTCGTTGTAGGCCTGGACACAGAGCAGCATCAGCTCGGAATCGCCGAGCGCCAGATAACGTCCGGCGCCGAACCCGGCGACATTCGGATAGAGGATCTGCGCCCAGATGCCGTACTCGTCCATCTTCTTCAGGCGCGGCTCGGCGGCATAGAGGGCGGGATCGACCTGCTCCAGGCGTTGCGGACGCCGGGGCGGATATTCGTGCCAGCCGGCCATGGCCGCGCCGGCGGCCGCCGTGATCCTGGAGTCGCCGAAGAACCAGGCGTCCTCGTTCTCGTTCGGGTCCCATTTCACGTGCGGGACCTTGTCGCCGAACTTCTTCACCGAAATTCGCGAGGTCCACAGATCGTAGGGCTCGATCACGTGGGTGTCGGTGTCGACGACTTTGAATTCCTTGACGAT
>CBJNAS010000097.1:0-9632 GCA_966434565.1 uncultured Phenylobacterium sp. | reverse complement strand
AGTTCGGATACCTGATATTAGGGGCCGTGGACTCGCCGCGCATCCCCGCCCCCAGCCTGGCGGCCGCCTTCGTCGAGCCCGCGGTCCGCTACCTGGAAGACCATGCCGCGCCCGTGCGCCTGCACCGCCGGCTGCTGCGACTGGAAACCGACGGCGTCTGCGTCACCGGCCTGGCCTTCTCGGACGGAGAGGTCGAGGTCGCGCCGGGCGAGGGCGTGGTCCTGGCCGTCCCACCCTGGATCGCCGGCGACCTGCTGCCGGGGCTCACCGTCCCCGACGCCTTCGAGGGCATCGTCAACGGCCACTTCCGCCTGCCCGCCCCGGCCGGCGCGCCGCCGATCACCGGGGTGCTGCATTCCACCGTGGAATGGATCTTCTGCTTCGAGGACCGCATCTCGGTCACCGTCAGCGGGGCCAACCGGCTGATGAACGAACCGCGCGAGGCGCTGGCCCGACGGCTCTGGTCGGAAATCGCCCAGGTGCTGGGCCTGCCGCACGAGCTGCCGCCCTGGCAGATCGTCAAGGAGAAGCGCGCCACCTTCGAGGCCACTCCCGAACAACAGCGCCGCCGGCCCGGCGCGCGCACCAAGCTCGCCAACCTGGTGCTGGCGGGCGACTGGACCGACACCGGCCTGCCCGGCACAATCGAGGGTGCGCTGCGCTCCGGATTCCGCGCGGCCGCCATTCTGCGAGAAAAGCCCCTCCTGCGAGAGAAGCACAGTCGATGAATTCCGTGACGGCCCCGACGCCCGCCGAGGCTGCAAACATCTCCATGGAGGTGCTGGAGGCGCGCATCGGCCGCGCCGCGCAGGCCCTGCTGAACCGCCAGCAGCCCGACGGCCACTGGGTGTTCGAGCTGGAGGCGGACGCCACCATCCCCTCCGAATACCTGCTGCTGCGCCACTATCTCGGCGAGCCCGACGACCTGGAGCTGGAGCAGAAGATCGGCGTCTACCTGCGCCGCATCCAGTCGGGCGAGCACCACGGCTGGCCGCTGTTCGAGGGCGGAGCCTTCGACATCAGCGCCAGCGTGAAGGCCTATTTCGCGCTGAAGATGCTCGGCGACGACACGGACGCCCCGCACATGGTCCGCGCCCGCGAGGCGATTCGCGCCCACGGCGGCGCCCAGGCCAGCAATGTGCTGACCCGCTTCCTGCTCGCGCTCTACGGCGACACGCCCTGGCGCGACCTGCCGGCCATGCCGGTGGAGCTGATGATCGCCCCCAGGTGGTTCCCGATCCAGCTGTCGAAGATCTCCTACTGGGCGCGCACCACCATCGTCCCCATGCTGGTGCTGCAGGCGAAGAAGCCGCGCGCCCGCAACCCGCGCGGCGTGCATATCCCCGAGCTCTACGAACAGGTGACGCCGGCCAAGCGGGTGAACCAGTCGGCGCAGAAGAGCCTCTTCTGGACCGCCTTCTTCAACGGGCTCGACGCGGTGCTGAAGCTGATCGAGCCCTACTGGCCCAAGGCCATGCGCGCCCGGGCGACGAAGCTCGCGGTCGACTGGGTCACCGAGCGGCTCAACGGCGTCGATGGCCTGGGCGCCATCTACCCGGCCATGGCCAACACCGTGATGATGTACGATCTCCTGGGCTATGCACCGGATCACCCCCTGCGCGCCCAGGCCCGCGAGTCGGTGGAGCGGCTGCTGGTGATCAAGGAGGACGAGGCCTACTGCCAGCCCTGCGTCTCGCCGATCTGGGACACCGGCCTGGCCGCCCACGCCATGCTGGAATGCGGCGGCGAGGTCGCGGAGCGGGCGGCCGAGCGCGGACTCGATTGGCTGATCCCCAAGCAGATCCTCGACGTGAAGGGCGACTGGGCCGACCAGCGGCCCGACGTGCGCCCGGGCGGCTGGGCCTTCCAGTACGAGAACGCCTACCATCCCGACGTCGACGACACCTCTTGGGTCGCGCTGGCCATGGACCGCTTCCTCCGGCGGACGGGCACGACCAGGTACGACGAGGCGATCGACCGCGGCGCGGAGTGGATCGTGGGCGTGCAGAGCCGGAACGGCGGCTGGGGCGCCTTCGACGCCGACAACAGCCACTACCACCTGAACAATATCCCGTTTGCAGACCATGGGGCCTTGCTCGACCCGCCGACGGAGGACGTCACCGCCCGGTGCATCAGCCTGCTGGCCCAGCTGAAGGACGGCGAGCGCACCCCCGAAGTGGAGGCCGCCGTCAAATACCTCGAACAGGTGCAGCTGGCGGACGGCAGCTGGTTCGGCCGCTGGGGCGTGAACTACATCTACGGGACCTGGTCGGTGCTCTGCGCGCTCAACATCGCCGGCCTCGACAGCAGCCATCCGATGGTGCGCAAGGCTACCGACTGGCTGAAGGCGATCCAGAACCCGGACGGCGGCTGGGGCGAGGACTGCGACAGCTACCGGCTGGACTATGACGGCTACAAGCCCTTCAAGTCGGTCGCCTCCCAGACCGCCTGGGCGGTGATGGGGCTGATGGCGGTGGGCCTGGCGCACGACCCGGCGGTGGCGCGCGGGATCGACTGGCTGGTCCGCACGGAGAACGAGGAAGGCTTCTGGGACGAGGCGCCCTACACCGGCGGCGGCTTCCCGCGGGTCTTCTATCTCCGCTACCACGGCTATTCGAAGTTCTTCCCGCTGTGGGCGCTGGCCCGCTACCGCAACCTGAAGCGCGCCAACAGCGCCCAGGTCGGGTTCGGCATGTGAGGATACTCGCCGCCACCGGGCTGAAGCGGGAAGCGCGGATCCTGGAGCGCGCCGGCCTGGTCGCCGTCCCGGGGGGCGGTCGCAGCGCGGCGCTGGAGGGAACGCTGGCCGTCGCGGCCCGGGGCGCGGACGGGATCATCAGCCTCGGCATCGCCGGCGCCCTCGCCCACGGGCTCGCGCCCGGTGACTGGGTCGTGGCGGAGGCCGTCGTCTTCGAAGGCGAGCGCACGGCTGCTGACCCCGCCTGGCGCGACGCCCTGCTGGCCCGCCTGCCTGGCGCACGGCTGGGCGAGTTCCTTGGCTCCGAGACGATGCTCACCGAGGTCGCCGACAAGCGCCGCGCCCAGGCCAAGACCGGGGCCGTCGCCGTCGACATGGAATCCCACGTCGCCGCCCGCGTCGCGCGCCGCCTCGGCCTGCCCTTCGCCGCCGCCCGCGTGATCTCCGACGCCGCTGACCGCGGCCTGCCGGTCGCGGTGAAGGTCGGCATGCGTCCGGACGGCGGCATGGCGCTCGGGCCCGTGCTGGCCGCGCTGGCGCGCGACCCGCGACAGTTGCCGGCGCTGATTCGGACGGGGCTGGAGGTGGAGCGGGCGTTCCGGGCCCTGGCGAACGCCGCTGGGCGCCCCTGGGGACCGCCTGACCGCCCTGCAAGCTGACTTCCCGAAGGCAGCCGTCCTACCCCTGCCTCAGGCAGTTCACCGGCCGCGTATCCGCCTCGGGCCGCACCTCGCGCCGGCGGATGATCGCCGGGCCGAGCGCCTCCAGGCGCGCGATCTCTTCCGGCGTGCGCTGGCGCAGGGCTTCGGAGCGGGAAGAAACGAAGAAGCGCAGCAGGCTGAGGTCGGGGGACGGCTCGGACGGCGCGCCGGCGAGGCCCGCGGTGCAGGTCAGGCAGTCGCCGGTCTCCAGCCGCACTGGCGTCCCGTCCGGCTGGCGGAAACCCACCGAGCCCTTCACGGCGAGCCAGACCTCGACCCCGCCGGTCTCGCCGGGGATCTGCAGGGCGACGGGCTCGCCGGTCGCCGCGCCGGCGTCCGCTGCGCGCAGGATGTGGGTGGCTACCAAGTGGCCCGTCGCCGCCCAGCTTGCCGCGTCGCGCGCCTGGAAGGCCGGGTCGCCCGCCAGCGGCCGCCAAGCCGCTTCGGGATCGCAGGCCTCCTGCACGGCGAAGCTTGCGCCTGGGGCATGGTACGGATGATCCCAGGCCGAGGCCTGGTCCTGGGGCGTGACCTCCGCCGGCGGGACGATCTCCACGTCGGCGATGACCTGGGGCACGAAGAGCTCCAGGAAGGAGAAGGAGGCCGGCGGCTGGTCGGGCGCGGGCGCGTCGATGGTCATCGGCGTCTTGCGGTTCTCGGCTTCCGAAGCGGCCGCATAGCTGTAGCGGAACTGGTCGTGCACCGTGCCGCCGTGCTGGACGATCACCTGGCCCGGGACCGCCTCGGTGATCACTCCGTCGTAGGAGAAACAGCCGCGCCCCGACGACGGCAGGATGATGTGCACGTGGGCCAGATGGCAATGGACGCCCGTGCGTCCGCCGACCTCCGAGGGACCGAAGCTCAGCACGTGCTGGAAGCGGATCAGACCGTCGGTCACGCCTTCGCTACCGAAGTCCTTGTAGCCGGCCCAGGCGCGGAAGGCGCCGAGCTCATGGACCGCGGCGTCGGCGCGCTGCAGGTGAAAGATCGGGCCGGCCGGCAGGGCGAGCCGCCGGCCGCTGGTCGGCACGAGGTTCTCGTGAGGGGTGACGTCGTCTGGCATGGAGCGCACTCAGGTCTGCCGCGGGACGGTGCGGCCGCGGCGCCGACGCGGCAATGCGTCGCCGCGCCCTGCGGCCCACGGCTGCGCCGGCGCCCGGGTTGCGGGCGGCATCGCCGGCGCTGGGCCGGGCGGTGGCTAGAATACGGGCGCGGCCCGGCTCAGAACTCGACCTCGAGTTCCTCCACCTCGTCCGGCTCCAGGCGCGCCGCGGCGGTCCACTCGGCCATCTCCGGAAGGCCGAGGATATGGTCGCAGTAGGCCTGGCAGACGTCGTCGAGCGCCACGTCGTAGGTGGCGAAGCGGGTGCAGACCGGCGCGAACATGGCGTCGGCCATGCTGCGCTCACCGAACAGGAACGGACCGCCAGAGCGGGCCAGCTCCTCGCGCCAGATCGCGCACACCCGGTCGATGTCGGTCTGGGCGCCGGCCCAGACCTTGAACCCCGGGTGGCTGGCCTTGAGGTTCATCGGCAAGGCCGCGCGCAGGTTGGCGAAGCCGGAGTGCATCTCGCCGCTGATCGAGCGGCAACGCGAACGCGCGCCGCGCTCGGCGGGCAGCAGACCGGAGCCCGGCAGGGTCTCGTTGAGGAACTCGGCGATGGCGAGCGTATCCCAGACGCGGATGTCCTCATAGGTCAGGCAAGGCGTCAGGAACGAAGGCGCGAGCAGCAGCAACTCGGCGCGCGCTCCGGCATCCTCCAAGGAGACTTTCTCCACATCGAACGCGAGGCCTGCGAACTTGCAGAGCAACCAGCCGCGCAGGCACCATGAGGAGTAGTTGCGGCTGCTGATGGTGAGCGAGGCGTTCGCCATGGATCGAGATCCCTCCGCCGTATTTTCCAAGGCCTAGGTCGGAGCGCGCGGTCGCGTCCAACCGCGCCGCCCCGCCGCGCTGGCCGCGCCCCGGATGACGCGATTTTCGGCGCCGGCCGCGCGACGGCGCCTCGTGCTGTGCAGTCCAGCGCTTCGGCGGGGCGTCGCGCCGCCGATGGACGCGCCCGAGCTCGGCCGTTGCCCGATATGGCGCATGGACCACCTCGACGACGCTGCCAGCCCATTGCTGTACCGGTCTTTTCAGGCCGCGTCAGACATGCTGGCGCCGGCGCGCCTGGCGGCCGGCCTGGCCAATGGCGCGCTGGCCATGGCCCCGGCGTGGGTGCGCACCATTCCATCGCTGGCGCGCCTCTCAGCGGGCTGGGAGCTCCTGGCGCGCGCCGGCTTCACCTTCCACCGTCCGCACTACGGGATCGGCTCGGTGCAGGTGGCGGGCGACGTCGTGCCCATCGAGGAGGTGGAGGTCGCCGGCACGCCGTTTGGCGGCCTGCTGCACTTCAAGAAGCCCGGCGTGACGGGCCAGCCGCGCGTGCTGGTGACGGCCCCGCTTTCGGGCCATTTCGCCACCCTGCTGCGCGGCACGGTGGAGACCCTGCTGCCGGAAAACGACGTCTACATCACCGACTGGCGCAATGCCCGCGACGCCCCGCTCGCCGCCGGCGCCTTCGGATTCGACGAATATGTCGAGCACGTGATCAGCTTCCTGGAAACCATCGGCCCGGGGGCGCATCTGCTGGGCGTCTGCCAGCCCTGCGCCCACGCGCTGGCCGCCGTGGCGCTGATGGCGGAAGACGACCATCCCGCCACTCCGCGCAGCATAACGCTGATGGCGGGCCCGGTGGACACGCGGATCAATCCGACCAAGGTCAACGAGCTGGCGACCCGCAGGCCGATCGAGTGGTTCGAGCGCAACCTGATCACCACGGTTCCGCCGCGCTACGCCGGGGCCGGGCGGCGCGTCTATCCGGGGTTCATGCAGCTCACGGCTTTCATGGCGATGAACCCGGGCCGCCACCTGGATTCGCACATCGACATGTGGACCCATCTGGCGCTCGGCCGTTTCGCCGAGGCCGAGAGCATCAAGACCTTCTACGACGAATACTTCGCCATCCTCGACCTGACCGCGGAGTTCTACCTCGAGACCGTCTCGCGGGTGTTCCAGCAGCACCTCTTGCCCAAGGGGGAGCTTACGGTGCGCAACCGCAGGGTCGACCCCCGCGCGATCCGCAAGACGGCTCTGATGACGGTGGAGGGCGAGCGCGACGACATCTGCGCGGTCGGCCAGACCGTCGCGGCCCACCAGCTCTGTTCCAACATCTACGCCAACCGCAAGCGCCACCACCTGCAGCCCGGTGTCGGCCATTATGGCGTGTTCAGCGGACGCAAGTGGGCCGGCCAGGTCTATCCGATGGTGCGCAACATGATCCTGGCGGCGGACTGAGCGGCCAATCCGCTCTAAGCTGTTCGGCCTCGTCGAGATACTTAAGGAGGTGGGTGACCGCGTCGGACAAGGCTGGCAGATGCTGCTGGACGATATTCCAGATCAGCGCCGCAGGACAGCAAGGACCCTTTCCATTTATCGGCCTTGAACCTACGCCGCGCTATCTTGTTCGCCGCCGCCCCTAGCCCACCTTCGCCGTCTTCTTCGCCCGCGGCTGGGTCGCGCGGATCTCCTGCAGCTTCTTTTCGACGTGGCTGGAGAAAACGTATTCCGCCGGGCGCTGCTTATCGAGGGGGATTTCGGGCGCCATCGGGCCTTCGGTCTTCACGCCGGCCACGGCGACCTTGGCCAGCTTCAACGGGTTCTTGAACGCGTCGGTGACCGCCGTGCCCTCGAAGCCGCAATGGGTCATGCAGTTGGCGCACTTCTCGTAGTTGCCGACGCCGTAGAGGTCCCAGTCGGTGCCGTCGATCAGCTCCTTGAAGGTCTTCACATAACCTTCGCCGACCAGGTAGCAGGGCTTCTGCCAGCCGAACACGGTGCGCGCCGGCATGCTCCAGGGCGTGCAGGCGTAGGTCTGGTTGCCGGCCAGGAAGTCGAGATAGAGGGCCGACTGGGTGAAGTCCCAGGCCTTGCCGCCCTGGCCGCGCTTGAAGATCTCGCGGAACAGGGTCTTGGTCTTGGTGCGGTTGAGGAAATGTTGCTGGTCGGGCGCGCGCTCGTAGGAGTAGCCCGGTGAGATGGTCATGCCGTCGACGCCCAGCGCCTTCATGGTGTCGAAGAACTTCGCCGTGCGCTCCGGGTCGGCGCCGTCAAACAGGGTGCAGTTGATCTGGGTGCGGAAGCCCTTGGACTTGGCCAGCTGAATCGCCTCGAGCGCCTTCTCATAGACGCCGTCCTGGCAGACCGAGGCGTCGTGCATCAGCCGGTCGCCGTCCAGGTGGATCGACCAGGAGAAGAAAGGCGAGGGCTTGTACTGATCGATCTTCTTGGCCAGCAGCAGGGCGTTGGTGCAGAGGATCACGTACTTCTTCTTGGCGATGAAGCCCTCGACGATCCGCGGCAGGTCCTTGTGCAACAGGGGCTCGCCGCCGGCGATCGAGACCATCGGCGCGCCGCACTCGTCGATCGCCGCCATGCAGTCGTCGTAGGACAGCCGCTGGTTCAGGATCTCGTCCGGATAGTCGATCTTGCCGCAGCCGGCGCAGGCCAGGTTGCAGCGGAACAGCGGCTCGAGCATGAGCACCAGCGGATAGCGCTTGCGCCCCTTCAGCTTCTGCAGAGCGACGTAGGCGCCCACACGCGCCATCTGACCCAGAGGAATACCCACCGAAACGCTCCTTGCCGTCACACGCCCGCGGGCGCGGCTTCGCCGGCCCGTTCCCGCAGCACGGCGGGCAGCTGGAAGACGATGTCCTCCTGCGTCCCGTTCATCTGCGTCACCTCGACCTCGCCCACCTGCCGCAGCGCGGCGATCACGTCGAGCACCAGTTCCTCGGGCGCCGAGGCGCCCGCCGTCAGACCGACTACCTTGCGGCCGCGCACCCAGTCGAGGTCCAGCGCCTTGCCGTCGGCGATCAGGTAGCTCGGCACCCCTTCCTCCACCCCGATCTCGCGCAGGCGGTTGGAGTTCGAGCTGTTGTTGGAGCCCACCACCAGCAGCACTTCGACCGAGCGGCAGAGCTCGCGCACCGCGGTCTGGCGGTGCTGGGTGGCGTAGCAGATGTCGGAGGTGTCCGGGCCCACGATGTCGCTGAAACGGGCCTTCAGGGCCGCGATGACGTCCTTGGTCTCGTCGACGCTGAGCGTCGTCTGGGTGACGTAGGCGACCGGCGAATCAGTCGGGATGTCGAGCCCGGCCACGTCCTCCTCAGTGGCGATGATGTGCACCGGGGCGTTCACCTGGCCAATCGTGCCCTCCACCTCCGGATGGCCGGCGTGGCCGATCAGGATCAGGGTGCGGCCATGGCGCACATAGTGACGGCTCTGGGCGTGCACCTTGGAGACCAGCGGACAGGTCGCGTCGAGCACCGGCAGCTTGCGCGCCTTGGCGTCGTTGACGACTGCGCGCGGCACGCCGTGAGCGGAAAAGACGGTGACCGCGCCTTCGGGCACCTCGTCGAGCTCGTCGACGAAGCGCGCGCCCTTGGCCTTCAGCCCGTTCACCACGTGCTGGTTATGGACGATCTCGTGCCGCACGTAGACCGGAGCCCCGAACTTCTCGAGCGCCCGATCGACGATGTCGATCGCGCGCACCACTCCGGCGCAGAAGCCGCGAGGCTGAGCCAGAATCACGCGCATTCGTCACCACCGCTCGGCCGCCCCGGATCTGCGCGCAACATAGTCACCTTCGGTTCATCCCGCATCGCGAGAGTGGCAGAGAAGACGGCCAGCGCCAAATGCTTCTCCCTCGCAGGTGCAGCAAATGGGTCGCTCAGCCGGCGCTGGCAAGCGCGCGCGGATAGGCTTATGGCAGAGCCTCGCTCGCGGCGCCAACAGAGGCGCGAGACTTGCGGCCGGGCGCCCCGGCCACAAGATGGGCGAAACTGGGGATTCGTGCGGAGCAGTCGGACCAGCATGGGTGTTGTCGATTCGGGGCGGGCGGGCGCGCCTGACGCAAGCCAGGGCGAACGCCGCAACCTGAACGTGGCTCTTGCCGCGGACGCCGCCGAGGTCGAATCGGCGCTGGACGCCCTGCTGCCCCGGCCAAACGGCGGCCAGGCGCGGGTGCAGGAGGCGATGCGCTACGCCGTGTTCGCCGGCGGCAAGCGGCTTCGTCCGTTCCTGACCCTGCAGTCCGCCGGGTTGTTCGGCGTACCGCGGGCGGAGGCGCTGCGCGCGGCCGCGGCCATCGAGGTGCTGCACACCTATTCCCTGGTGCACGACGACCTGCCGG
>CBJNAS010000096.1:0-9695 GCA_966434565.1 uncultured Phenylobacterium sp. | reverse complement strand
AGCTGCGGCAGCGGCGCCCCGTCCGCGGCGGCCGCCTCGGCCCGCGCGCGCTGCAGCGTCGCCGTGGCCTCGGCCAGCGTCGGGCTGTCGGCCAGCGCCTGGCGCACGGTGGCGTCGAGCTCCGGGGAGCCGAAAGCCTGCCACCAGGGACCGGCCGGTCGCAGGTCGGGCGAGAGGCTGACGCCTGGGGCGGGCATGTCGCCCGTCATGGCGTAGTCGGAGCCGGCCGCTCCGGCGGGCGGCGCCGGCGGCGTGAAGTTCGGCCCTACCGCCGCGCAGGCGCCGAGCGCCAGCACCGAGGCCGCGGCGGCCAGGCGAACCAGGAAGCTCTTCGATGGCGACATGGCTCAGCTCGCGCGGCCGGCGCGCACGTCCACCTT
Source organism: uncultured Phenylobacterium sp. (assembly GCA_966434565.1). Classification (GTDB taxonomy): domain Bacteria; phylum Pseudomonadota; class Alphaproteobacteria; order Caulobacterales; family Caulobacteraceae; genus Phenylobacterium. The sequence continues at coordinate 9,315 of CBJNAS010000096.1, read as the reverse complement.
CACGCGTGCGGAGAGGCCCGCGCGCGCCGCCATACCGGGCGGCGAGCGGTCGAAGTCGACACGCACCGGCAGGCGCTGCACCACCTTTACCCAGTTCCCCGTGGCGTTCTGGGCGGGCAGCGCCGAGAACGCCGATCCGGTGCCCGGCGAGAAGCTCGCCACATGGCCTGTGAGATGGGCCTGGGGATAGGCGTCGACTTCGATCGTCACGGCCTGGCCGACCTTCATGTGCGCCAGCTGGTCTTCCTTGAAGTTGGCTTCGACCCAGGGCTGGCCGGACAGCAGCCAGAAGCCGGTCTGGGAGGCGTTCAGATAGGTGCCGACCGGCATCTGCTCGACGCGGGTGACGACCCCGTCGGAGGGCGCGTAGACGTCGGCGTAGGATAGGTTGAGCTTGGCGCGCTGCAGGTCGGCCTGGGCCTTCATCACCGCCGGATAGCGGTCCATCGACTGGCCGGCGTCGCCGCCGAGGTTGGCCAGCGCCTGGGCCGAGGCCTGCTGAGCGGCGGCCAGCTGCGAGCGGGCCTGGTTGGCGGCGTTCACCGCCTGGTCCACCTGTTGGCGGGAGGCGACGCCGGCGGCGGCCAGCTTGCGCTGGCGGGCGGCTTCGGTCTGGGCGTAGTCCGCCGCGTCGCGGGCGGCCTGGACGTTGGCCTGGGCCTGCTGGTAGGCGGCGCGCTGGACCTGCACCTGCTGCTCGGCCTGGGCGAGCGCGGCTTCCGCGGCCGCGGAGTTGGCCTGGTAGTCGCGCGGATCCAGCCTGAACAGCAGCTGGCCCTTCTTTACGACCTGGTTGTCCTGAACGTAGACCTCGACCACGCGGCCGGCCACCGAGGGCGCCACCGGGTCCTTGGCGATCTGGACATAGGCGTTATCGGTCGACTCGTAGCGCCCGCCGGTCGCCACGAACCAGCCCACGATCGAGAGGATCAGAATCGGCCCGCCCAGGATCAGGGGCCAGCGCCAGCGGCGCAGGACACTGTCGCGCTCGCGGAAATCGCGGGCGTCGGCGTCGGCGTCGGTGCGATTCTCCATTAGATCCGTCTGATTCAAGTGCGCGACCTTCTACGCAAGCGTTGGGCGCGTGGGAGGGCGTCGCCGACGAGCGCCGCCGCAACCTACTGCCTCTGCCCGACATAGGGCTGACCGCGGGATGATCCAAATGATACCTTGTCACAAGATGAATGAACCGCTTGCATCATGCTGGATCTGAACCTGCTGCGCGTCTTCGACGTCATGCTCGAGGAGCGCAACGTGACCCGCGCGGGCTCCCGGCTGGGCCTGACGCAGTCGGCGGTGAGCCACGCGCTGAACCGCCTCCGGTACGCCCTGAACGACGAGCTCTTCGTGCGCGGCCCCAGCGGCATGCATCCCACCGGCCGGGCCCTGGAAATGGGGCCGCAGGTGCACGCCGCCCTGATGCAGCTGCAGGCCGCGGTGGCGCCGGGCGACTTCGCGCCGGTCTCCAGCGAGCGGCGTTTCGTGCTGGCGGCGGGAACCTACTCCTGCGCCGTGCTGACGCCGCCGCTGGTGGCCCGGATGGCGGCGGAGGCGCCGCTGGCGGAGCTCGCCATCGAGTCCTACACGGCCGACGTCTTCGACCGCCTCGACGCGCACCGCATCGACTTCATCGTCGGCGGCGTGCTCACCGGACCGGCTCGGTTCGCCCACGAGGTCATCATCCGCGAGACCATGGCCTGGGTTGTTCGCGCGGAGCACCCTCTGGCCGCGCTGAACCGCGTGGAACTGGCGGACTTGGTCGCCTTTCCGCACGTGGTGATCGCCGCGGGCCGCCAGGAGCTGAACGAGATCGCCGAACGGCGCGGTGTCATGACGCGGGCGAACCGGGAGGATGCCGGCGCCTTCGAGACCGCGCTCGCCGCCCAGGGACTCACCCGCCGGATCGGGGTGAGCGTCCCCGACAGCTATTCCGCCGTGGCCGTCGTCAGCCGCTCGGACATGGTGACCCTGATTCCGCGACGGTTGGCGCTGGCCTCCGCCCAGCGCGGCGGCCTGAAGCTCATCGAGCCGCCCTACCAGTCGCCGAACGTGGACATCACCCTGATCTGCCTCAAGGAGCGCCTTGCCGACCCGGCGGTCGCCTGGATGCGCGAGCTGATCCGCAGCACGGCGGCGGCGTTGTGATTTTCGCTCCCCTTCATCGGGAGGGAAGTCGCGCGCCGCGGGCGAACAGCAGGTCACGGAAATTGAGGGTGGCGGCCTTGAGGCGCACAAGCGCCTCGCCCGGTCCAGGCGCGGGGATCGGCGCCTCGCCGATCTCGATCGCATCGATCCCCGCCCCGCCCCTGGCGCGCGCAGCCTTCATGGTCGTCGTTCCCGGAGCCCCCTCGTGCGTCGTGCTTGCGCGCGGCACGATAGCCCCGGGAACGCCGGAGCGGCCAACCGGGACTTCAGGCCGGCTGCGGGGCCGCGACCAGGGCGTCGTCGATCTGGTGCGCGCGCTGGTAGGCGGGCCGTTCGACCAGCCCGGCCACATAGGCCTGGAAGGCGGGCCGCTTCTCGATCGTGCCGAACTGCATGCCCCAGCCCAGCTGCGAGCCCACGTAGAGGTCCGCCGCGCTGAACCGGTCGCCCGCCAGGTGCGCGCGGCCGGCCAGGACCTTCTCCAAAGTGTCGAGCACCAGGCCGTAGGTCCCGTACCCCGACATCCGGGCGCGGTCCGGCGGGAACTCCCAGCCCATGGCCTTGTCCGCCACCGCCGACTCGATCGGGCCCGCCGCAAAGAACAGCCAGCGGTAATAGGCGCCGCGCGCCGGATCGCCCGGCGACGGCGCCAGGCCGGCCTCGGGGAAGGCGTCGGCCAGGTAGGCGCAGATGGCGGCGCACTCGGTGACCACCGCGCCGCGGTGGGTGATCGCCGGCACCTTGCCCATCGGATTGATCGCCAGGTAGGCGGGCGACTTCATCCTGTCCTCATAGCCCAGCACCTCGGTGCGGTAGGGCTGCCCCACCTCCTCCAGCATCCAGCGGACGATGCGCCCGCGCGACATCGGATTGGTGTAAAAGACGATCTCTTCGGCCATGTCTCGGCTCCTTGCGGTTGCCTGCAGACCCTAGGCTGGCCCTGCTGACAGCCCTGTGTCAGCAGCGTCGCGATCACGCCTTCGCGACGCCGCCTCTGGCGATGTAGCCGTCGATCACGTTCTCCAGGGCCGTCAGCGGCATGTTGCCGGAGAGCAGGCCGGCGTCGTGGAAGCTTCGGATGTCGTAGCGCTCGCCGAGAGCCGCCTTGGCCTTGTCGCGCAGCCGAAGCCAGGTGAGCTTGCCGACCATGTAGCTGCAGGCCTGCCCCGGCCAGACGCAGTAGCGCTCGTTCTCGGTGGCGGCGCTGGACGTCGGCTCGCCGTCGATGGCGGTCATGGTGGCGATCGCCTGCTCGCGGCTCCAGCGCTTGGCGTGGATGCCGGTGTCCACCACCAGGCGCGCGGCGCGGAACAGGGCCGACTGCAGATAGCCCACCTCGCCCAGCGGATCGTGCGCATAGGCGCCCATCTCCCCGGCCAGTTGCTCGGCATAGAGCGCCCAGCCTTCGCCGTATGAGGAATAGAAGGCGGCGCGCCGGATCATCGGCAGGTCCGCCTCCTGCTGCAGGGAGAGCTGCAGGTGATGGCCCGGGATGCTCTCGTGATAGGTGAGCGTCGGCAGCGTCCAGCGCGGAATCTCGGAGGTGTCGCGCAGGTTGATCCAGTAGATGCCGGGCCGCGTCCCATCCAGGCTCGGGTTGTTGTAGTAGCCGCCCGGCGCGCCGGCCTCGATGAATTTGGGCACGCGGCGGATCTCCACCGGCGCCTTGGGCAGGGTCCCGAAGACCTGCGGCAACATGGCCTGCATGGCGCGGACCTGGGCGTTCAGGTCGGCGAGCAGCTTCTCCTTGCCCGGGTCGGTGTTCGGATACCAGTAGCGCCGGTTCCTGTAGAGGGCGCGGATCCGCCGGCTGACCGAGCCGCGGGTCATGCCCTGCGACTTGAGCAGGGCGTCGGCGCGGGCCGAGAGCTCGCGGGCCTGGTCGAGGCCCATCTGGTGCACCTCGTCGGGGCTCATGCCGGTGGTGGTGCCGACCTTCAGCGAGAGCGCATAATAGGCCTCGCCGTCGGGCAGCCGCCAGCAGCCGGCGTCGTGCGCCGCCTTGGGCCGAAGCTCGCCCATCAGCGCGATCTGGCGGCCGAGCGCGGGCGCCACCTTGTCCAGGTAGATGCGCGAGGCCTGGCCCGCATAGTCCCCGGGGATGCCCTTCTCCCTCGCCCGCTCGGCCACCGAGCTCACCAGGGTGGATTTGTCGGGCGCGACCTGCAGGCCCTTCATCTGGGTCAGCGTACGGTCGATCACGAAGTCCGGCGGGACGACGCCCAGGCCCACGTCGCGGCGGACATGCTCGGTTTCCTCGTCCAGCACCGCCGTGAAGGCCTCGAGCCGGGCGAGGTAGGCGTCGGCGTCGGCCTTGGTGTCGATCTTGTGCTGGGTGGCCAGGAAGCTCGGGATGCTCTGGTAGGCGCCTGTGAGCTGGCTCACGACATAGGGCGAGCCCGCGCCCTGGGCGCCGTAGGGGAAGCGCCGGTCGGCCTCGGCCGTGGTCTCCAGGGCGAAGATCACCGCATCGTAGTTGACCGCCGCCATGCCGGTGAGCTGGCCCCGGTCGATCGCCTTCAGACGCTGCAGCTGGTCGGCGTTGAGCGCGCGCAGCCGCTCGATATGGGCGAGCGACTGGTCGTCCAGCCTGGACTTGGCGTCGGCGTGCTCGCCGCTGTCGAGGCCCAGCGAGGTGACGAACTGCGGGCTTTCCGCCAGGGCCTCCGCGAACTGCCGGTCGAGCTCGGCGGCGAGCCGATCGCTGGCGCTGGGCGGCGGCGGCACAGGAGGCGGAGGCGGCGAGGCGCTGGCGACCGGTGGCGGCTTGGCGGTCGTGCAGCCGGCCAGGGCCATGGCTCCGGCCGTGGCGAGAAGATTGCGGCGGCTCAGCACGGCTACGGCTCCTGGAGTATTCTTCACGACCGCTCTTCCCCGCGAAAGCGGCGATCCAGGCTTTTTTGTTCTGAAGCTCGGCGGCTACGGCAAGAGCAGCGACAGGAAAACACCTGGAACCCTGATTTCGCGGGGACGATCGGAAGAAAGGCGAAAGCCCGCCTCACGCCGAAACCAGCGGCGGCGCGCCCACCGCCTGGGCCGGCTGCAGCTGCCTGCGGAGCAGGGCGAACAGCCGTTCCCAGTGCCGCTCGGCGGCGGCCTTGTCGTAGGCTGGCCGGTCGGCCAGGGCAAAGCCGTGCTGGGCGCCCGCGTAGACCTCGACCTCGGTGGTCGGGCCATAGGCCTTGGCGGCCTGCTCTAGGGCTTCCACCATGTGCAGCGGCGCCCAGCTCGCGTCCTCGGCGCAGGCGAAATAGAACTCCGCCGTGGCCCGCTGCAGCGCCAGGTGCGGGCTGTCGTCCTGGTCGGTGACCAGCTTCACCCCGCAGACCACGGCCGCAGCCCCGATCCGCTCGGGATGCCGGGCGGCGAAGTTGACGGCGAAATGGCCGCTGGCGCCGTAGCCGATGCAGGCGGCGCGCCCCGGGCTCGCCGCCGGATCGGTGTCGGCGAAGGCGAGCAGGGCGTCGACGTCCTCCATAACCGCGGCGCAGCAGAGATGGCCGACTAGATCCAGGCCGCGGCGGCGCGCGGCGTCCGCCTCCAGTTCCGGAAGGTCCGAGAGCTCGCCGACGCCGGCGCGGTAGTAGAGGTTGGGCAGCATCACGTAGTAGCCGACGCTCGCCAGCCTGCGGCCCATGTCCCGCAGCGTTTCGCGCACGCCCTGGCCGTCCATCAGCATCAGCGCCACGGGATGCGGCGCGTCGCGCTCGGGATGGACAATGAAGGTCGGAATCGCGCCCACGTGCGTGGGTATGTCGACGGTCTGTTCGATCATCGGCGCCTCCTCGACTCCCCGCATCTCTCAACCCGCAACGAAGAGCGCGGCAATTGGATGCGGCCGCAACGCCTCAGCCGTCGCGATCGATCACCGTCAGCCGGCGAACGGTGAGCTCGCCGACCTCCACCCGCCCGAGCCGCACCCGGCCGATGGCCAGGCGGCCGATCGCCACGGCGCCCACAGCGAGCGCACCCACAGCGAGCGCACCCAGGGCGAGCGCGCCCAAGGCTGCGGCGCCGAGCGCGCCGGCCGACCAGGCCTGGACGGGGGTCCGTGGCTTCGTGGCGGCGGGCTGGCTCATGTCCTTTGCTCCCGGCGCCGCGCTTCCAGGGCCGCACGGACCTCGGCCAGCACGCTCGCCCAGTCGCCGGGCGCCGGCTGGCGGAACTGGCGGACGGAGGAATACCAGGGCGTGCCCTCGCTGCCCTTGGGCCAGCGCCAGTCGCCGACGTGGGGCAGCAGCACCCAGCAGGGCTTTCCCATGGCGCCGGCGAGGTGCGCCGTAGCCGTGTCCACCGAGATCACCAGGTCGAGGCCGTCGATGATCCGCGCGGTGTCCTCCATGTCCTGGGCGCCGGTGTCCTGCGGCTCCAGGCTCCTCACGCCCGGCCAGCTCAGGATCTCGGCGCAGAGCCCGTTGGGCAGGGACCGGTTCCGGTCGTTGACGTGGGCCGGGTTGCCCTTGCCGACGAAGCCGACTCCGGCGCCGCCGGACCGCGCCGGCAGATAGGGTTGGCTGGGGACCGTCTCCCGCGTCACGCCGAAGCGGCCGGGCAGCGAGCCCGCCAGCGCCCAGGCGTCGTGGCGCGGGATGTCGACCGAGCCCAGCGCGGTGCAGACCTTGACGTCCAGCTTCTGCAGCAGCCGCGTCAGGGCCGGCGCGCAGAACAGGGTGACGTCGATCCCGCGCGCCTTCAGCAGCGGGGCGAAGCGCGCGAACATGATCTGGTCGCCGAGGCCCTGCTCCGGCAGGACCAGCAGCGAGCGGACCGGCTCGCCCTGCCATTCGGGGAAGCTCAGCCTGTTATTCCAGTCGAGGCGAGCCTGGCGGAACTCATAGTTCGGCCAGGCCTCCGCGTAGCGCCCGGCGTAGAGCAGCAGGAAGGCCAGCCGCCAGCGCAGCTTCGCGGTCTCCGGCCGGGTCTCCAGCGCGGCGCGCAGCAGCGCCTCGGCCTCGTCGAAGCGGTCCTGCGCCTGCAGCAGGAGAGCCAGGTTGGCGCAAGCGGCGAAGGACGAACGGACCCTCAGGAGACCCCGGTAGAGTTGCTCGGCAGTGTCGAGCCGGCCTTCGGCGACGGCCGCCTCAGCCATGTTGATGATGTCGGCCTCGGTGAGGGGCTTCTTGGCGGGAGCGCTGGTGTCGGACACGGGAGTTTCACGAAGGCTGCGGAAAAGGCCCGGCGATCATTGGAGCCGCGCTGTGGCGAATACAAGCGCGACCGCGGGCGCCGCGACGCCCGGCCGCCACAGGCTTACGCTCAGGTGCAAGGATTTCGGCTTTGCGGGCGCCGCCGGTCGGGCTTTCCTGGAAAACGAGGCGGCCGACCAACGGCCGGCGAACTGCACGATTTGACGGGAGGATATTGATGGCGCGCATTATCATTTCCGGCGTCGGCCTCGAATACGAGCTTCTCGGCGAGCCCGGCGCCCCGGCGGTGGCGATCTCAACCGCGGCCCGCGCCCTGGCCCCCCTGCTCACGCCGCCTTCTGCAGCTCCTGTTTCACCCGCTCGGCCAGGGTCTTGATGTCGATCGGCTTGGGCAGGAAGGAGATGTTGCTCTCGCCCTCCAGCAGGTCGGAGAACTCGCTCTCCGCATAACCCGAGATGAACATCACCGGCGCCTCCCCGAGGTACGGCCTGGCCTGCTTGAGCAAATCGGGGCCCTGCATGCCGGGCATCACCACGTCGGAGATCATCAGGTCGATCTCGCCGGCGTGGGTCTCGGCGAGCTCCAGCGCCTCTTCGCCGCTGGCGGCTTCGATCACGTCGTAGCCGCGGGCGCGCAGCAGCTTGGCGGCCACGCCGCGCACGGCGTCCTCGTCCTCGACGAACAGGATGCGGCCGGCGCCGGAGAGGTCCCGGGCCTGGGCGCGCTTGGGCGGCATCGGCTGCGGCGGCGGCGCCACGACCTCAGCCTGGTGGTGGACCGGCAGGAAGATCCGGAAGCGGGTCCCCTCGCCCACCTTGGAGTCGAGCGCGATCCAGCCGTCCGACTGCTTGACGATGCCGTAGACCGTGGCCAGGCCCAGGCCGGTCCCCTCGCCCACCGGCTTGGTGGTGAAGAATGGGTCGAAGATCTTGTCGCGGATCTCCGGCGGGATGCCGGGGCCGTCGTCGGCCACCTCGATCAGCGCCTGGTCGCCCTGGGCGCCGGCATAGCCCAGGCGCACCGCCTCCTCCTGGCTCACCCGGGCGGTGCGGATGGTGACCTGGCCGCCGCCGTGGGCGCGCACCGCGTCGCGGGCGTTGACCGCCAGGTTCATCACCGCGGTCTCCAGCTGGCTGCGGTCGACGCGGATCTGCGGCAGGTTGCGGCCGTATTCGGTGGCGAGCTTGACATCCTCGTAGAGCACGCGGCGCAGCAACACCTCGAACTCGCTGATCAGCTCGCCCAGGTCGAGGATCTCGCGCTGCACCGTCTGCTTGCGCGAGAAGGCCAAGAGCTTACGCACCAGGTCGGCGGCCCTGGCCGAGGTCTGGCGGATCTCGCCCAGCCCCTCATAGGAGGGATCGCCCACCGGGTGACGCGCCGCCAGCACGTCGAGCTGCATGAAGATGGCCATCAGCAGGTTGTTGAAGTCGTGCGCCACCCCGCCGGCCAGCTGGCCGATGGCCTGCATCTTCTGGCTCTGGGCGAGCTGCAGCTCGATCTGCTTCTGCTCGGAGACGTCGACCAGATAGGCGACCCAGCGGCCGTCGCTCTTCGCCAGGTACAGATGGGCGATACGGGCGGGATCGTGCGCCAGCCGCACCTCGAGCGGCGCGGCGCCCGCATTGCCGGCGGCCAGCCGCTGGGCCGCGTCGGCGCGGCTGCCGGCGTCGATCAACTCGCCGAACGCCTGGCCGGGACCACTCGCCCCCGCCACCGCCTTCAGCGCCGGATTGGCCTCGACGATCACCGCCGTGAACGGATCGTCGCCGTCGAGCAGGGCCGCGCCGAACGGCGAAGCCGCGGCGAAGGCGTCCAGCACCTTGGGCGGAGGGCTGGTGGCGGTGCTGACCGCCTGGATCACCTCCAGCGCCGCCGCAGGCAGGGCGAGCGCGCCGGCCGGCTCGTCGGCCAGGCGGATCAGGAAGCGCCGGGGGCCGAGCGGGGTCACGCTGCTCGTCGGTCTCGTCTCGCTCGCCATCGTGCTCGGCATGACGGTCAACGACGTGAGCGGCAAGGCGA
>CBJNAS010000095.1:0-9699 GCA_966434565.1 uncultured Phenylobacterium sp. | reverse complement strand
TGGTCTAGCACGATTGGCCGGAGGGTCGTCGCGCGAGAGCGTCTCCACCCTAGTTGAAACAAGCCCGCCGCCCGTCCCGGGACCCGGTTGGACGGCAGAGCCGCTGTCGCTGCGCCCGACCCGTAACGCGTGCCCCCAACATCGGTGTGGAAGCTTGGCGTTTCGAAGGCGCGAGGCGACTTCGCCTCCCCGGCGGGGAACACGAAGTCTCGCCGCTATGTTAGACGTGCGGCTGCGGTCCTTTGGCAACCCATTATCCAAGCGTCAAGAGGGGCTGCAGGCCCGACGTCGCGTGCGCATATGCCGCGTTCGCACTAATGCTGCAGTGCAACAAGAAATCCCGTGCCCTTCGCCTATGGAATTCCAGCGGCCAAGGTTTTCCACGCTGCAGTGCAATAATCTTCGACGGAACCGCGATTCTCGGAGACGTCCTGGGGCGCTTCCTTTCGCGGCGATGGAATCGAACACGGCGCCCCAGAGGCGCCTGCGGCGGCCGCAACCGCGCCTCGCGATCAGGCGAACTGGATCTCGATGCGGTCACGCACGAAGACCAGGCCAGCGTCACAGTGGTTGTTTTCGAACATCTCGTCGAGCGTGGTGCGGATATCCTCGCGGTAGACCACCCGCCGCAGGGAAGGAACGGCGAGGGTCTCGAACCCGGCCAACGGATCCAGGAACTCTGCCGGCCCGGCGCCGGCGATGTCGCGCACCATGAAAGGATAGAATTCGGAGATCACCACCCTCGCCCCGGCGAGGATCCGCGGCATGCCGCGCATCGCGAGCAGCTCGGAGCCTTCGATGTCCATGAACACCAGGTCGAAGGCCTCGTGCGGCAGGAGCTCGTCGAGTCGCGCGCAGGGCGTGCGCACGACCTCGGTCCGGTCCTGGAAATAGATCTCGTTGCGGTGGATGGGCATGCGCTTCGAGGCGCCGGTGTTGAAGGCGTTCATCACGAACTCGATCGAGCCGGCCGCATCGGCCGCCGCGAGGTTGAAGATCCGCGCGTTGTCGCAGCGGTTCATCAGTACGTTCAGCCGCAGCTTCCTGAAGGTCCTCGGATTGGCCTCGATGCCGACGATGGCGTCCACCTTCTTCGACAGGGGCACCAGCAATGTCCCGATATGCGCCCCCACCAGCAGGATCCGGGAGCTGGGGCCGACGAAATTGGCGATCCGGTCGATCTCGCCCAGGCCGTAGCTTCCCTTCTCGATCAGCTCCCGGGTCACCACCCGGTCGTCCGGGTCGACACAGAAGACGCCCTGTCGCGTCTCGACGACGGTTCCGATCGTCTCGGATCTCATCGGTGCGGTCCTCCCTGCGTAGCTGTTCTCATGCACGACCGTCAGAATAGGCAAGCGGCTACAAAAAGCGCGCTACCTCGACCTTCCTCTCCCGCGGGGCGGGATAGGGGAACCGCCCGCCGAAGCCGGCGCCAGCGGGCTGAAGAGCGGGTGTCGGAGAGCGGGGCCGCTCCCCACGTTCCGTGGAAGGCTAAGAAATCTCATTAAGAAAATGAATGGTGCCTGGGGGCGGATTCGAACCACCGACACGCGGATTTTCAATCCGCTGCTCTACCAACTGAGCTACCCAGGCGAAGGCCGCCGACGCGGGAGCCGCGTCTATAGAAGAGCCGATCCCGGAAGTCCAGCCGGCTTCAGTCCTCGTGGGACGGCTCGTCCGGAGGGCCGTCCTCGCCCTCTACGGCGGGCACGACGTAGCGATCGCTGAGCCAGCGCTGCAGGTCGATGTCGGCGCAGCGGCGGGAGCAGAACGGCCGCACCGCCGGCTCGGACGGACGTCCGCAGATCGGACATTTCGGCCCGGAGCGCCGGGGCTCGGTCATACGGCGGCCACCTCGAAGGTGTCCCGCCCGCGGGCGGGGTCGGCGTCGAGGGTGAAACGCGCGCCGAGGGTTTCGGCGAGCTTGGCCACGAGCGGGCGGGCCACGGCGGCGACCGGCGGGGCGCAGCGGGCCGAGAGCCGCGCCCCGGGCTGGGCCTGCGCCTCGGCCTCCAGCCGGCGCACCAGCCGCTGCGCCAGGCTGCGGTCGCTCAAGGCGCCGTCCTCCCGGCAGAGCAGCTCGGCCACCGGCCGCGTCCGCCTGGGGAGCGAAAGAGTGAGCGCGCCGAATCGGTTGACCGGCTCGATCGCCACGCCCGGGTTGTCCGGGGCGAAGGCGGCGCGCGCCGCCGCCAGCAGCGCCCGGCCGTCATGGCCGCGCCCTGCCAAGTCCAGCACCACGATCCCGCCCAGACTCTTCAGCCTGAGCAGGCGCGCGGTGAGCGCGATGGCCGCGAGATTGGCCGCCCGCGTCACGCGCTTGGCGTCCGCGCCCTTGCGCTCGCCGAGGTCCACGTCGACGGCGGTCAGCGCCCGCGTGGGCTCGATGGCCAGCGAGCCGCCGCCCGGCAGCGGATGAATGACGTCGAGCGCTTCCGCCTCCGCCGCGTCCGCCGCCTCACGCGCGGCGACGCCGGTGACCAGCTCGGCCTCCGGCGACAGGCTCTTCAGGATCTCCGACACGCCGGGCGCCGGCGCCAGCCGTCGCGCGGGGCCCTCGGCCGGGCCGAGCCAACGGGCGACGGCCAGCTTGCCCCGGCGCGCCTCGGCGCGGATCTCCACCTCGACGACTTCGCCGCGGGCCGGGCGCGCCTCGGGCTTGAACGGCAGGATGGCCTGGGCGCCCGCGCCCAGGTCGAGGAAGGCGGTCGAGAGGGAGGGCTCGACGCTGGCGATCACGGCGGCGAAGCGCGCCCCGAGGCTAGGCTGCTCGTCGTCTCCGGCGCGCCGGATGATCAGCCGCTCGGGCGCGCCGTCGAGCATGAGGACGCCGCGCGTCTCGCCGGGGCTGCGGTCGAGGAAGATTTGCCGCGCGCTCATGACGGCCGGTATCCCAGGCCGGTCAGCAGGCTCAGGGTCTCATAGAGCGGCAGGCCGACGACGCCGGAATAGGAGCCCTGCAGGTCGATGACGAAGGCACCCGCCAGGCCCTGGATGGCGTAGCCGCCGGCCTTGCCCTGCCCCTCCCCGCTCTGAAGATAGCGCCGGATCTCATCGGAGGTCAGACGCTTGAAATGCACCCGGCTCTCGACCAGGCGCGCCACGCGCCGGCCGTCGGGCCGCTGGACCGCGACCCCGGTCAACACCCGGTGCGCCCGACCGGACAACAGCTCGAGGCAGCGGCGGGCGTCGGCCTCGCCCTCGACCTTGGGCAGGACGCGCCGTCCCACCGCGACCACGGTGTCGGCGGCCAGCACGAAGGCGTCGGTCTCGCTCCCGGCCACCCGCGCGGCCTTCTCCGCCGCCAGGCGAAGGGCGAGCTGGCGCGGGGTTTCTGTCGACTTGGGAGATTCGTCGAGCTCGGCGCCGATGACCGCGTCGGGGAAAAGACCGATCTGGCGCAGGAGGTCGAGCCGCCTTGGGCTTGCGGATGCGAGCACCAGGCGTTGGGCAGGCCGCGTCAAGGGCCCCTAACGGACGCGGAAGGTGATGCGGCCCTTCGTCAGGTCGTAGGGCGTCATCTCCACGAGCACCTTGTCGCCTGCCGAGACGCGGATGCGGTTCTTGCGCATCTTGCCGGCCGTGTGGGCGATGATCTCGTGGTTATTCTCGAGCTTCACGCGGAACATCGCGTTGGGCAGGACTTCGCTGACCGTGCCCGGAAACTCCAGCAGTTCTTCTTTCGCCATGCAGGTTCCCAAACGAACAAAACGACGGCTCGCCCCTCAGAATCAGGCGGCGAGCCGTCGAACCTGAGAGAAAGTATAACGCACGCGGCGGTGTGAGGTCGATGGGCGCCCGCGCTAACGCGGGAACCTCTTTCGAATCCGCTCGGCGAGCGAATCGCGCACCGCCCGATAGGCCGCGAGCCTGGCCTGGCGCGAGCCTTCCTCGAGGGTCGGATCGTGGGTCGGCCAGTACTCGATCGCCGTCGCCCGGCCGCGGGCCATCTCGACCGCGCGGTGCTGAGCCTCTGGCGTGAGCGAGATGACCAGGTCAAAGGAATCGTCCTCCAGTTCCTCGAAGGTCTTCGCGCGGAACTCGGAGAGGTCGCAGCCCACCTCGGCCATCACTTCGGCGACGAGCGGGTCGGCCCGCAGCGCGGCCTCGCCCTCTTCCTCGGTCGCCGGGGTGCGCTTGAGGCCGCAGCTGTCGACGAAGATCCGATCGCCGATGAACCGTCTGAGCAACGCCTCGGCCATGGGCGAGCGCACGCGGTTCAGGTTGCAGGCGAACAGGACGGCCGCCGGCTCGCGGGGGGACGGAGGATCCGCAGCCACGGCTCAGCCTCGCCAGTGCAACGCGCAGAGTAAGGTGAACAGCCGCCGCGCCGTGTCGAGGTCGGTCTCGACCTTGCCCTTCAGCCGCTCCTGCAGCCGCTCCGAGGCCTCGTTGTGCAGGCCGCGCCGACCCATGTCCAAGGCTTCGATCTGCGCCGGCGTCGCGTTGCGGATGGCCTGGTAGTAGCTCTCGCAGATCAGGAAGTAGTCGCGGATCAGCGAGCGGAATGGCGACAGCGACAGGATGTGCCGCTTCTCGTAGCCGGGGCCGGTGATGTCGAGCACCAGGCGGTTGTCCACCAGCCCCATCTTCAGGTCGTAGGGCCCCTCGTCCGCGCCGTCGGGGAGGAAAAAGTTGTCCTCCAGCAGGTCGAAGATGGCGATCTGACGCTCCTGCTCCTGGTCGCGCGAGGCCGCCGCGAGGGAGTCCTCGTCGAGCTCGACGCGCTGCAGGCGATGGGTCTTTCGGGCTGAGGCCATGGGTACGGGAAGCAGGGGCCGTGCAGCTTTAGCCTGGACCGCCCCCGCCCGTCATCCCGTCCCGTGGCCCGGACAAGCCGCCGGGCCCCTTGCGCCCGGATTCCTGATGCCCGAATGAACAGCGGCCGGGTCAGTAGCGATCGGCGTAGCGCTCGCCCTCGGGCCGGGTGAAGGCGCCGTGCACATAGCCCACGCCGACGCCGCCGCGCCCCACCAGGATCCAGTCGCTCCCGCGCACCTGGGCCAGGGCCTGGAAGTGTTCGCCGCGGCGCAGCTTGCCCACCCGCGGGCTGCCGGCGTCGGGCGCGGCGCGCAGGTTCACGGCCTTGGTGGCGAAGAAGCCGCCGCCCATCTGCTGGTAGCTGGCCGGCGCCACGCCGTTGGCGAGCTCATAGCCGTCGTGGCGGTAGGTGGCCGCCCCGTAGCGGCCGTCGCCGTAAGCGGCGCGCTGCTCGTCGTTGTGCTGCATCTGGCAGCCGATCGCCGAGCCCGCCGCGGCGCCTGCGGCCGCGCCCACTACCGTGCCGGTGGTGCGGTTGTGGCCGGAGACGCTGTTGCCCAAAAGGCCGCCAGCGATCGCGCCGATCAGCGCCCCGCGCTCCTGCTTCACGCCCGAGGCGCCGCACCCGGTGACGCCCGGGACCAAGGTCTCGGCTTGGGCCGGCGCCGCAGCCGCGGTCAGGCCGGCGGCGGCCAGCAGCACCGCGACGGCGGCCGCCTTGTGAGTCTTCGAAATGCGCATGAGAAACTCTCCCGTTCTCTCTTTCCATCGAGACGTCGCCGCCTCGATAAGACCAGCCTAGGCCGCTCAGCCTGAACGGCCTCCGTGACGGGGTTGTCAGCTACGGTTCAGCTTGATGGCGAAGCTGTGGCGGAACCGGACAGAGGATCTGAGGCGGCCGCCCCTACTGCCCCAGCCGGATGGCGGCCGAGCGGGCGTGGGCGGGCAGGCCCTCGGCCTCGGCGAGGGCCACGGTGGGCGGGCCGAGCCTGGCTAAGGCGGGCGGGTCGCACTTCACCAGGGAGGTGCGCTTCAGGAAGTCATAGAGCGACAGCCCCGAGGAAAAGCGCGCCGCGCGGCTGGTCGGCAGGACGTGGTTGGAGCCGGCCACATAGTCGCCGATAGCCTCGGGCGTGTGCCTGCCCAGGAAGATCGCGCCGGCGTGGCGGATCTTGGCGGCGAGCGCTTCCGGATCGGCGACGGCGAGCTCGACGTGCTCCGGGGCGATCAGGTCGACCAGCGCCGGCGCCTCGCCCAGGCCGGCGATCACCACCGCCCCGTGGTCGCGCCAGGAGGCGGCGGCGTCCTCGCCCGTGGCGAGCTGGGACAACTGGTCCGCCACGGCGGCCTCAACCCGCGCGGCGAAGGCCTCGTCGTCGGTGATCAGGATCGACTGGGCGGCGGGGTCGTGCTCGGCCTGGGAGAGCAGGTCGGCGGCGATCCAGGCGGGGTCGTTGGCCGAATCGGCCACCACCACGATCTCCGACGGGCCGGCCAGGGCGTCGATGCCGACCACGCCGTAGACGCGGCGCTTGGCGGCGGTGACGAAGGCGTTGCCGGGCCCCACGATCTTGTCCACCGGGGCGATCGGGCCGGCGCCATAGGCCAGCGCCGCCACCGCCTGGGCCCCGCCGACGCGCCAGATCTCGGTGACTCCGGCGGCCTTCGCCGCCGCCAGCACCGCCGGCTGCAGCCGGCCCGGCGGGGTGACCATGGCGATGCGCAGCACGCCCGCCGCGGCGGCCGGCACCGCGTTCATCAGCACGGTCGAGGGATAGGCCGCCCGGCCGCCCGGCACATAGACGCCGACCGCGTCGAGCGGCCCCCAGCGCCAGCCCAGCTCGACGCCGGCCTCGTCCTTGAACCACTGGTCGGCGGGGCGCTGGCGCTCGTGATAAGCGCGGATGCGCGCGGCGGCGAAGTCGATGGCGGCCAGCACCTCGGGCGCGCAGGCGGCGGCGCCCTCGGCGATCTCCGCCGCGGAGACGCGGATGTTGCCCTCGTCGATCTCCACCCGGTCGAACTCGCGGGCGAAGCGCAGCAAGGCCGACAGCCCGTCGGCGCGGACCGCGGCCAACACGTCGCGCACGATCGCATCCACATCGTGCGGCGTGTCGCGGCGCTCCTCGACGAAGGCCTTGAAGCCGGCCTCGAAACCGGGCTCGGAGGTCTTGAAACGGCGCATCGGGATCAGAGCTCGTGGGCTGGCTTGCGCGGCGTCGGCCAAGGGCGGGAGAGGTCGGCCAGCACGGCCTCGACGCACTCCACCTCGGCGCGGATGTCGCCGCCGCCGGCGAAGGCGAAGGTCACGACCCCGCCCGGAGCCTCCCCGGGCTCGAAAGTCATGGCCAGGATCTCCAGCACGGCGTCCGGCGCATTGCGGCGGATCTTGCGCGCCTCGACCTTGAGCACCCCGCCCAGCTGGAGGGCCGCGCGCACCCGCTCGCCGCCGCCCGCCTCCCAGCGGTAGCGGTTGAAGGCGATGGTCAGGCGCCGCGCCTTGGGCTCGTAGTCGACGTCGCCGACCTTGGCCACGGCGTCCTGCAGGGCGGCGGAGATCACCGCCAGGTCGTCGGCGTCCTGGGCGAGCAGCTTCAGCGGCGGGGGCTCGGGCGCGGCCATCAGTCCTCCACTGCCTCCCCGTCGCCCTTGATCCGGCGGATCTGGGCGCCGCAGGCCCCGAGCTTCTCCTCCAGCCGCTCGAAGCCGCGGTCGAGATGGTAGACGCGGTGCACCACCGTCTCGCCGCGCGCCGCCAGGCCGGCGATCACCAGGCTGACCGAGGCGCGCAGGTCGGTCGCCATCACCGGCGCGCCGTCCAGCGACTCCACCCCGCGCACCCGCGCCTCCCCGCCGTGCACCGCGATGTCGGCGCCCAGCCGGCCGAGCTCCGGGGCATGCATGAAGCGGTTCTCGAAGATGGTCTCCTTGATGACGCTCTCGCCCTCGGCCAGCGTCATCAGGGCCATGAACTGGGCCTGCAGGTCGGTGGCGAAGCCCGGATAGGGGTCGGTCTCGATCTCGACCGCCTGCAGCCGTGCGCCGTTGCGCTTGACGGTGAGGCCGTCGTTGTGCGGGATCACCTCGACGCCGGCCTCGGCCATCTTGTCCAGCAGCGCCTGGACGAAGTCGCAGCGGGTCCGGGTGAGCCGCACCTCGCCCCCCGCCATGGCGGCGGCCAGCGCATAGGTGCCGGTCTCGATGCGGTCGGGCAGCACCGCGTGGGTCGCGCCGCTGAGCCGGCTCACGCCCTCGATGCGGATGGTCTTGGTCCCCGCGCCGGTCACCTTGGCGCCCATCTTGTTCAGGCAATCGGCGAGGTCGGCGATCTCCGGCTCGGAGGCCGCGTTCTCCAGCACCGTCTCACCCCTGGCCAGGACCGCGGCGAGGAGGGCGTGCTCGGTCGCGCCCACCGAGACGAAGGGGAAGTCGATCACCGCCCCGGTCAGTCCGCGCGGCGCCTGGGCGTAGACATAGCCCTCGTGCAGGTCGATCCGCGCGCCCAGCGCCTCCAGCGCCTTCAGGTGCAGGTCGACGGGCCGGGCGCCGATCGAGCAGCCGCCCGGCAGCGAGACCTTGGCTTGGCCGGTGCGCGCCACCAGCGGGCCCAGCACGTTGAAGGAGGCGCGCATCTGGCGCACCAGCTCGTAGGGGGCGATCGCGCTGACGATCTCGGGCGTCGTCAGCAGGGTCTCGGGCCCGTCCGGCCCGTCGCTCTCGACGAGCTCGGTCCCGAGCCGCTGCAGCAGCTTGCCCAGGAACCGGGTGTCGGCGAGCCTGGGCATGTTGGTCAGGCGCAGGGGCTCGTCCGTAAGCAGGCCAGCCGCCATCAGCTTGATGGCCGAGTTCTTGGCGCCGCTGATCGGGATCTCGCCCTCCAGCCGCGCGCCGCCCGTGATCGCGATGCGGTCCAATCCCAATCCTTCGAAACGACCGCGATCCGACGGTCGCGGGGCGCAAGCCTGAAGCTTCCGCGATATCTAACGCGCCCCCCGGCCCGCGCAATGGGCGGCTCAGCCCAAATCGCCTTCACCTGCGCTTTGGTCGCGCTTCGGCTCGGCCTTGCGCCGTCGCAAGTTCGCCCTGAGCGCCTGGGCGAGCTTCGCCTCCCGCTGCGCGCGCGCGTCGGGCGGAGCGTTCTTCGCCTTGGGTCCTGGCGGATCGGACGTCATGCCGCACGGGTTGCGGCCGGCCGCGCCCGCCGTCAAGCGCACATCCTCGCGAATTGGGGCTTCACGCCGCCGCGATCGTTGGCTATAGCCCCCGCCTCGCCTTTCGCCGCCGTAGCTCAGTGGTAGAGCGCATCCTTGGTAAGGCTGAGGTCGGCAGTTCAATCCTGCCCGGCGGCACCATATTAAGCGGCTGATCTGGTTGATGAAATCCCAGGTCGGCCGCTTCTCCCTCCCGGCCAATCAGGCGCTCCAGTAAGCAAATAGTAAGCGCCCGGAGCCTTATGTCGGCGCGGCCGTGTGCAGTGTCGGCGAATTAAGATGACATCCGCGCCCGGGCCGATAGCCTAAAGCTAGATGCGCCTCATCGTCGCCCTCCTCGCCGTCATCGGCCTGCTGGCCAGCCCGGCTGCCGCCGCGGCGGCTCAGGCGAGCTGCCACGAGCACGGCGGCGCGCAGATGATGAGCATGCCCATGGCGGACATGCCCGGCATGGCTCAAGCCGATGGCCAGAAAGCCGATCCCTGCTGCGATCCCGGCAAGAGCCAGGGCCAGACCAAGCACGACGCGATGAGCTGCCTGCAGGCCTGCGCGGTCATGTGCGGTGTCGTCGCCGCCTTGCCGAGCACGCCCATGGCGCTGCTCGTCCCCTCAGACCCCGCGGCCCGTGAGCCCGCGCGCCTGGCCTCGCTGCAGCCTCACGAGCCCAGTCGACTCGAACGACCTCCCAAATCGATCGCCTGACCGCGCGCCTCTGGCCCGCGGAAGC
>CBJNAS010000094.1:0-9710 GCA_966434565.1 uncultured Phenylobacterium sp. | reverse complement strand
GCGACCTGCACATCGACATGCACCACACGGTGGAGGACACCGGGATCGTGCTGGGTCAGGCGATCGCCAAGGCGCTCGACGGCTTCAAGGGAATCCGCCGCTTCGGCCATGCCTACATCCCGATGGACGAGACGCTCACCCGCTGCGCGCTCGACCTTTCCAACCGGCCCTACCTGATCTGGAAGGTGAGCTACTCGCGGCCGAAGGTGGGGGAGATGGACACCGAGCTCTTCAAGGAGTTCCACCACGCCGTGGCCATGAACCTCGGCGCCTGCCTGCACCTGGAGACGCTCTACGGCGACAACTCCCACCACATCGCCGAGAGCGGCTTCAAGGCGCTGGCCCGCGCCTTGCGTGACGCGGTGGAGCCGGACCCCAAGACCCAGGGCCAGGCCCCCTCCACCAAGGGCGTGCTCTGAGCGGACCCGTCACCCACTTGCGCCCGATGATGATTTTTTCCGAGTCGCCGAGGCTCTGCTCAAAGCCTCTCCCCCTCGATGGGGGAGAGGTTGGAGAGGGGGTGCTCACAGTGCGCCGCCGGCGGAGCACGTTCGGCGTCGACCGTGGCTCGGCCTTCGACGTCTCGGCCTCACCCCCATCCCAACCCTTCCCCCATCGAGGGGGAAGGGCTCGCAACTGACATGCAGAGCGTCGCCCTCATCAACTACGGCTCCGGCAATCTCCGCTCGGCCGAGAAGGCGCTGCTGAAGGCGGCCGACGGCCGGGCGCGCATCGTCGTGACCGACGATCCGGAGACGGTCGCCGCGGCCGACCGCGTCGTCCTGCCGGGCGTGGGCGCCTTCGCCGCCTGCATGTCCGCGCTCCAGGCCCGGCCCGGCCTGGTCGAGGCCATAACACAGGCAGTGCAGGGTCGGGGCGCGCCCTTCCTCGGCATTTGCGTCGGGATGCAGCTGCTCGCCACCCGCGGCCTGGAGTTCGGCGAGACCCCGGGCCTCGACTGGATCGCCGGCGAGGTTCGGCGCCTCGAGCCCGCCGATCCGTCCGCCAAGGTGCCGCACATGGGCTGGAACGGCCTCTCGGGCGTCGGTTCGTTGCCGGTGCTGGCGGGCCTGAGGGAAGGCCGGGCAGTCTACTTCACGCATTCCTTCGCCATCTGGCCGAAGGATGAGACGGACGTGGCGGCCTGGGTCGACCACGGCGGCCGCTTCCCGGCGGCGGTGGCGCGCGGCAACGTCGCCGGCGTCCAGTTCCACCCCGAGAAGTCGCAAGACGCCGGGCTTTCCCTGTTGGCGCGCTTCCTGGAGTGGCGACCTTGATCCTCTATCCCGCCATCGACCTCAAAGACGGCGAGTGCGTGCGCGTGGTGCGCGGCGACCTCGGCCAGGCGACGGTGTTCAACGCTGATCCCGCCGACCAGGCGCGGATCTGGTCCGACGCCGGCTTCCACTGGCTGCACGTCGTCGACCTAAACGGGGCGGTGGAGGGCAAGGCCGCCAACGCCGCCGCCGTGGAGGCGATTCTGGAGGCGGTTTCCGTGCCGGTGCAGTTGGGCGGCGGCATCCGCAGCCTGGCCGACATCGAGCGCTGGATCGAGGCCGGCGTCAGCCGGGTGATCCTGGGCACGGTGGCGGTGCGCGAGCCGCAGGTGGTGCGCGAGGCCGCCCGGCTGTGGCCCGAGCAGATCGCCGTCAGCGTCGACGTGCGCGGCGGTAAGGTCGCGGTGCAGGGCTGGACCGAGGACTCCGACCTCGACGCCATCACCGTCGCCAGGCGGTTCGAGGACGTGGGCGTGAGCGCGCTGATCATCACCGACATCGACCGCGACGGCACAACCATGGGCTTCAACGTGGACGCCTTCGGCGAGATCGCCGACAGCGTGGCCATTCCCGTGATCGCCGCGGGCGGGCTCGCCAGTGTCGAGGACATCGTCAAGCTGAAGGCGCGCAAGGGCACGCCGATCTCAGGCGCGGTGCTGGGCCGGGCGCTGTACAATGGGGCCATTGTCCCCGCCGAAGCCCTAAGGATCGCCGCATGACGCTCAAGGTCCCAAATGCTTAAGGTCAGGGTGATCCCCTGTCTGGACGTGAAGGACGGGCGGGTGGTCAAGGGGGTCCAGTTCGTCTCCCTGCGCGATGCAGGCGATCCGGTGGAGCAGGCCCGCGCCTACGACGCCGCCGGCGCCGACGAGCTGATGTTCCTCGACATCACCGCCAGCCACGAAAATCGCGGCATCATCCTCGACGTGGTGGCGCGCACGGCGGAGGTCTGCTTCATGCCGCTCTCCGTGGGCGGGGGCATCCGCAAGGTCGAGGACGCGCGCCGGCTGCTGCTGGCCGGGGCGGACAAGATCTCCATCAACACCGCCGCGGTGGAGAACCGCGACCTGATCAGCGCCTGCGCCGACGCCTTCGGCAGCCAGGCCATGGTGGTGGCGATCGACGCCAAGCGCGCCGGCGACCAGTGGCGGGTCTTCACCTACGGCGGCCGCAACGACACCGGGCTCGACGTCGTCGACTATGCCGTGGAGGCGGTGGCGCGCGGGGCCGGCGAGATCCTGCTCACCTCCATGGACCGCGACGGCGCCAAGACCGGCTACGACCTCGAGCTCCTGAAGGCGGTGAGCTCCGCCGTGGGCGTGCCGGTGATCGCCTCGGGCGGCGCAGGCAGCGCGCGGCACATGGTCGACGCCGTGCTCCAGGGCGGGGCAGACGCCGTGCTGGCCGCCTCCATCTTCCACTTCGGCGAGGTTTCGATCGGCGAGGTCAAAGAGGCCATGGCCCAGGCCCGGATCCCGGTGCGCCTGACCGAGGCCGCGGCGACATCGGCATGAGCCGCTTTTCCGAAGTGCTGGTGCGCCTGGCCGCGACCATCGAGGCCCGCAAGGGCGCGGATCCGGCCGGCTCCTACACCGCCCAGCTGCTCGCCGACCCGGCCCGCGCCGCCAAGAAGCTGGGCGAGGAGGCGGTAGAGACGGTGATCGCCGCAGCCCAGGGCGACAAGGCCGCTATCGCCGCCGAAAGCGCCGACCTCGTCTACCACTGGCTGTTCACGTTGGCCGCCGCCGGCGTCTCCCTCGACGAGGTCGCCGCCCGCCTGGAAGCCCGCGAGGGGACCTCGGGCCTCGCCGAAAAGGCCGCGCGCAAGGGCTGAAGTCGCTTAGCGGCCCTTGGCCTTGCTCACCACCACGCCGACGCCGGCGCCCACCGCCGCGCCGAGGGGGCCGGCCACCACCAGGCCCGCCGCGGCGCCGGTCGCGGCGCGCTGCTCGGTGTTGTGGCCGCAGGCCGCGAGCGCGAGCGCGGCGATGGCGAGCAGAAGGGCGTGGCGCATGGGAAGCTTATCCTTGGACTCCGTTTTGACAGCTGGGCCATGGGATTGGGTCGGAATTCCGGCGCAGGTCGCACACGCCCGGCCGCGAAATGCGCCCGCGCTCAGTTGAAAACGCCCCGCCGCTCACCGGCTACAAGTCTGAGGCCTACTCCTCCTCGTCGAAGCGCGCCGAGACCAGCTGGACCAGCGCGTCCACCGCCTTGTCCGCGTCGGGGCCCTCGGCTTCGATGTCGATGCAGCAGCCTGGGCCCGCGGCCAGCATCATCAGCCCCATGATGGAGCGCGCGTCCACGCTCTGGCCGTCGCGGCTGACGCGGACCTCGGCGTCGAACTCGGTGGCCAGCTTGACGAACTTCGCCGAGGCCCGGGCGTGCAGCCCGCGTTTGTTGACGATCTCGACGGTCCGCTGCACGGAGCTCACTTTTCCCCGGCCAGCACGTAGGAGGCGACGGAGATGTACTTGCGTCCCGCTTCCTGGGCGCAGGCCACCGCGTCCTCCAGGCTCTGCCGCGTGCGCACGCTGGCGAGCTTGATCAGCATCGGCAGGTTGAGGCCGGCGATCACCTCGGCCTTGGTCTGCTCCATCACGGAGATGGCGAGGTTGGACGGGGTGCCGCCGAACATGTCCGTGAGCAATATCACGCCCGAGCCGGTGTCGACCCGGTTGGCGGCCTCCAGGATGTCCTGGCGGCGCCGCTCCATGTCGTCGTCCGGGCCGATGCAGATGGCCTCCACCGCCGACTGGGGACCGACCACGTGCTCCATCGCCAGGAGGAATTCCTCGGCGAGCCGGCCGTGGGTCACGATCACCAGCCCGATCATGCCAGTTCTCTCAAGGGCTTCCCCGACAGCCGCACGCATCGCGCCACGCGAGCCGTGCTACATACGCCTCTGGTTGGCGGCGTAAAGGGCGGCGAGCGCACGACCCAGTTTCGCAGGCGCGGACGCCTCGCGGTAGCCCAGAACGAGCCGGGGAAGCGCGACGCCCAGACGCAGGGCGGTCTCGGCGTCCGGCAGCCGCTCGGCGACGCCGGGCTCGACCAACAGCGCGACCTCGCAGAAGGGCAGGGCGGCCTCGCCCGTCACATCGACGCCGCGGACTTCGATCAACCCGTGCAGCGGCTCCGGCGCGCGGCCGTACAGGCGTCCGCCGGACGTCCAGAGGATCACCCGGTCGTCGGCGACCAGCCGGAAGCCCTGATCCAGGGCGCGAAGCGCCAGGTCGCTCTTGCCCGATCCCGAGGGGCCCTCGACGAGGGCGCCGCGCCAGCGGCCGTCCAGGCGTCGGGCGATCAGGCCCGCGTGCGCGATCATGGCAGGGCCTCCGGAATGGTGAGCAGGAACATGGCCCCGACCACCTGGCCGTCGTCGGTGACGCGGTTCTTGGCGATCAAGGTGCCGCCGTGCGCCTCGGCGATCTGGCGGGCGATTGACAGGCCGAGGCCCGAGTTGCCGCCGAACGCCTGGCCCTTGGGCCGGGAGGTGTAGAAGCGCTGGAAGACGGTCTCCAGGTTCTCCGGCGGAATGCCGGGCCCGTTGTCGCTGACCGCCACCACCGCGTTGTCGCGCACCCTCGCCAGCGCCACCAGCACCTCCTCGCCGGGCGGGCTGAAGGAACGGGCGTTGTCGATCAGGTTGCGGAAGATCTGCCCCAGCGGCCCCTCGCGGCCGCGGACCATGACCGGCCCCCGTGGGGTCGGACGCTGGTAGCGCACCGTGGGCTCGCCCGCGCGCACGCGCGCCTCGTAGGTGCCGACGATGTCGGCGATCAGCCGGTCGAGATCGATGATCTTCGGCTGATCGCGCGAGAGCTCCGCGTCCAGCCGCGAGGCGTTGGAGATGTCGGTCACGAGGCGGTCGAGCCGCTGCACGTCGTTCTTCAATATGCCCAGCAGGCGCTCGCGCGCGGCGGGGTCCTTGACGAGGTCGAGGGTCTCGACCGCCGAGCGCAGCGAGGTCAGCGGGTTGCGGATCTCGTGGGCGACATCGGCGGCGAAGCTCTCGATCGCGTCCATGCGCTCCGACAGCGACTGGGTCATGGCCTCTAGCGAACGGGTGAGGTCGCCCAGTTCGTCGTCGCGCCCGGCGAGGTCCGGCAGCGAGATGGCCCGGGCCCCGGCCAGCCGCACCCGGTCGGCGGCGCGCGCCAAGCGCAGCACCGGCTGGGCGACCAGGCTGTTCAGCAGCAGCGAGGAGAGCAGCGTCACCGAGACCGAGATCAGGATCGAGGGGATCAGCGCCAGCCGCTCCTTGGCGATCGTCTCGTCGACGTCGCTCGCCTCCAGCGTCAGCACGCCGAGGATGGCGCGCACGTGCTGGATCGGGATCGACACCGAGACCACCCGCTGGCCCTCGTCGCCACGCCGCAACTCGGCCACGTGGCGGCCCTGCAGCGCGGCGCCCACCTCCTGCAGCAGCGCCTGGCGGCCCTCCGGGGTGGCGGGCTTCGGCGACTTGCCGTCGAGGCGGAGGTGGAAGCTCTGGGGCTCGCCGCGCGGCCGGGCAGGCGACAGCTCGCGCTGCTCTACCCGGTCGGCCACCCAGTCGGAATCCGCGATCAGCTTGCCATGGCCGTCGAACAGCCGCGCGCGCTGGCTCTTCGGGTTGGCGAGCAGCTGCAGCACCTGGCTGGCGTAGGCCGGGTCCATGGCGGGCGTCGGCTCCCCCACCGTGGCGGCCTGGTCGATGATGGTCGCCATCAGCTCGCCCTGGGTGGTGAGGCTGTCGATGCGCGCGTTCACCAGGCCGCGGCGCAGCTCGTTCAGCACCAGTGCGCCGGCGATCAGGATCGCCAGCCCCAGCAGGTTGAGCGCGATGATCAGCCGTCCCAGCCGCCCCCCAGGCAGCCAGCCGGCCCGCCGCGCGCGGCGCTTCCGCTCAGGTTTCGCGGTATCTGTATCCGACGCCATACAGGGTTTCGATCGCGTCGAACTCCGGATCCACGTCGCGGAACTTCTTGCGCATGCGCTTGATGTGGCTGTCGATCGTGCGGTCGTCGACGTAGACCTGATCGTCGTAGGCGGCGTCCATCAGGTTGTCACGGCTCTTCACGAACCCCGGACGCTGCGCGAGCGACTGCAGCAGCAGGAACTCCGTCACGGTCAGCTTCACCGGCCGGCCGTCCCACAGGCAGTCGTGGCGCGCGGGATCCAGGGTGAGCTTGCCGCGCTTGATCGCCCGCGCCCCGGTCTCCGGCGCCGCGGACCCATTGGGCGGCGGCTCCTCGGCGTCCACGCCCGCCCGGCGCAGCACCGCCTTGACCCGCTCGATCAGGAGCCGCTGACTGAAGGGCTTGTGGACGTAGTCGTCGGCGCCCAGGTTGAAGCCCAGGATCTCGTCGATCTCCTCGTCCTTGGAGGTGAGGATGATCACCGGCACGTCGGAGGAACGTCGCAGCCGGCGCAGCACCTCCATGCCGTCCATGCGCGGCATCTTCACGTCCAGGATCGCCAGGTCGGGCGGGTCGCTCTCCAGCGCCGCCAGGCCGGCGGCGCCGTCGTAATAGGCCTTCACCGTATGGCCGTGGCTTTCCAGAGCCAGGCTGACCGAGGCGACGATGTTCTCGTCGTCATCCACCAGGGTGATCTTCGCCATCTCGGGTCGTCGTCTCCTGATCGCAAGCTCAACTATTCGCGGGCGCGTGTGGCCTCAATGCGGCGCCGGCCCAAGGATAACTCGCCCTTAAGCCTAATGGTCCCAAGCTCGCCGTCCGGGGGAATATCAGATGGTCGGCGCGCGGGTACATTACGAGGTCTTCGGACGCAAGAAGCCCGCCGCGCCGTGGGTCCTTGAATTGGCCACGGAAGACCGCGGCGGCGCCCTGCGCATGGCCGAGGAGCTGATGGCCGCGGGATTCGTCGCGGCCCGGGTCACCAAGGAGGTCCTCGACGAGGAGACACGCGAGTTCGCCTCGGTCGCGATCCTCAATCTCGGCGCCGCGGACGCGCCGAAGAAGAAGGAGCCGAAGAAGGCGTTCGAGCCGCTCTGCGTGCAGCCGCAGGACCTCTACACCCTGCATGCGCGCGAGCGGATCGGCCGGCTGCTCTGCGAGTGGCTGGAGCGCAACCAGGCCACGCCCTTCGAGCTGCTGCACCGGCCCGACCTGGTCGAACACCTGGAAGCCTCCGGCGGCGACCTGCAGCATGCGCTGCAGAAAATCGCCGTGCCGGAGGCCAGCGAGCGCGGCTATTCGGTGCACGAGCTGATGCGCACCTACATGGGCCTCGTCGAGCGCACGATAGAGCGGCTGATGAAGGATCACCGCCGCGGCGCCCTGGTCGACCTGCGCCGGGAGAGCTTCGCCCAGGCCGCCGAGCGCGCGGTGCGCGAGCCGGACCCGGCCTATCTGCTGGGAACCGGGGTCGCCGGAGCGATCGCCGCCGCCCGCACCTGGAGCGAGAAGGTCAACCGCCTGCTCGACCTGGCGGACGCAGCGCCCGCCTCCGGCCCGGCGCGGACCCTTGCGCTCTCGGTGATCGAACAGCCGTTGGCGGAGATCCTCGCCGCCAAGGCGGGCTTCCATGACCTCATCGGGCGCGAGCTCGACCTGGGCGGCGAGCTCGCCGCGCTCACCCGCCTGACGGCCGGCGAATCCGTCGAGCTGCTGATCCGCCACGACGCCAGGGTGGCCAAGGTGATGCCGCCGCTGACCGGCATAGCCGAGCGTCTCGGCCGCTGGATCGCCGCCGAAGCCTTCGAGGAGGTCCGGACCGGCCTCGGCAAGCGGATCCTCCGCGAGCTGCACGGCCCCAGGCGCCTTCGACCGGGCGACGCGGTCGACGAGATCGACATCCTGCGCGGCCTGGCCATGTCGCTGACCGCCGCCGCCGGGCGGCTGCTGCCGCTGGAAGACGTGCAGGCGGCGTTCTCGGCGCGGTCCAGGATGCTGGTCACCGGCGACTTCGTGGCCGCCTATCTGGGCCGCGGCCGCGCGGCCTGGCACGAGGCGCAGTCGCTGGTGTGGTTGGCGGAAAACGTGATCGGCGCCGCCAACAAGCGCCAGGCCAGCCGCTGGATCGACGGGGTGATCGGCAGCCTTCGCTTCGAGACCGAGATGCAGGCCCCGGACGAGACCCCTGCCGCGCGCCTGGCCAAGCTCGCCCAGCTGCAGCGACAGGTCGGCCGCTGCGGTCTGGCGCCGGAGGATTCGGCGACCATCCAGGGCCGCCTGGGCGAGCTCGGCGGCAAGCTGGAGGCGGAGGTCAGGCTCAGCGCCCAGCTCGCCCGCGCCAAGGCGCCGGCGTTGCACCGGCTGACCCTCCTGCTGCGGCTGGCCTCCGGCGAGACCGCGCCACTGGGTCCGGCCGCCGACCGAGCGCGCGGCGAGGCGCTGCGGCTGGTCCGCGAGCCGGAGGTGCGCACCGCCCTCGCCCAGTCGCCCGAGCAGGTGGCCGCCGTGCGCGCCCTGATCACCCAGGCGGGGCTGGCGGCCTAGAACGCCCCTCAGTTCGCTTCGCGGACAGGTCCCCCGCTGCCGTGGTGGAGCATTTTGGGCCTCAGATCCTCCACCGCGAGAGCCGGGGAGGTGGCTCCCGCCGAAGGTGGGAGACGGAGGGGGCGTTTGGCGCTAGACCCCCAGAGCCTCCCGCAGCGCCGCGACCACCCGCGCCACGTCGCCGTCGCCCATCGCCGGATAGAGCGGCAGGGAGAGGCAGCGGTCGTACCACGCCTCCGCGCCCGGGAGTGCGAGCGGGCCGTAGCGGGCCTGGTAGTAGGGCTGGCGGTGCACCGGGATGTAGTGCGCCTGGCTGCCGACGCCGCGGGCCCTTAGCGCTTCCATGACCCTGCCCCGGTCGCGGTCCGCCGCGGCGAAGTCGATCAGCACGGTCATGAGATGCGGCGCCGGCCGGCTCCAGGGCGGCGAGGCCGCCGGCCGAACCAGCGGCTCCAGCGGCAGCAGCGCCCCGCGATAGGCCGCCGCCAGGGCGCGCCGGCGCTCGACGAAGCGGTCGAGCTTGGCCAGCTGCGAGAGGCCGAGCGCGCAGAGCACGTCCGGCAGGCGGTAGTTGAAGCCCGGCTCCGGCATCTCGTACCACCACGGCGGCCCAGTGTCGGCGCGCACCATGCCGTGGCTGCGCAACCGGCGCAGGCGGGCGGCGAGATCCGGATCGTTGGTGGTGACCATGCCGCCCTCGCCGGTGGCG
Organism: uncultured Phenylobacterium sp.; assembly: GCA_966434565.1. Lineage (GTDB taxonomy): Bacteria > Pseudomonadota > Alphaproteobacteria > Caulobacterales > Caulobacteraceae > Phenylobacterium. The sequence goes on along the minus strand of CBJNAS010000094.1, from coordinate 276 downwards.
ATGGTCTTCACCGGATGGAAGGAGAAGGTCGCCATGGCCGAGTGGCGCACGTCGCCCACCCTCTCCAGGGCCTGACCGAACTGCATGGTCGTTCCGACCGCGTGCGCCGCGTCCTCGACCAGCACGGCGCCGGCCCCTTGCGCCACGCGCGCCAGGCCCGGCAGGTCGACGGCCTCGCCGCGCAGGTGGACCGGGATGACGGCGCGCAGCACGGCGTCGCCGACGCGGGTCAGCGCCTCGGCCAGGGTGTCCGGCGTCATCAGGCCGCTCGCCGGG
>CBJNAS010000093.1:0-9794 GCA_966434565.1 uncultured Phenylobacterium sp. | reverse complement strand
AGGCCGAGGACAGCGCCAGCACCAGCGCCGGCGAAGCGCCGCAGGTCAGCACCAGGGCTTCCGGATCGACCTCGACGCCGTAGGTCTCGCGGTAATGGCGGGCGATGCGGGCGGTGAGCTCGGCGCTCTCCCAGTAGCCCATGGCCTCGCTGTCCAGGACGCGGTGCGCCACCTCCAGCGCCGCCCGGGGCGCGCCGGTCGAGGGCTGGCCGAACTCCATGTGCAGGATCGAGCGGCCCTCGGCCTTCAGCCGATGGGCGAGGCGGCTGAGCTGGATGGCGTAGAAGGGATCGATCGCGGCCGACATGCCAAGGGCCTAGCGCCCTGCGCGCAGCTTGTCATCCCGCGGGGAGGGCCTGAACGCCCCCTCAGGGGGCGCTCGCTTCGACTTGACCTCCGTCGGTCCAGACGCGAAGCCGTCCGTCTGAACCCGGGGATGCGCCAGCATGAAGACCAACGTCGCGCCAGGCGCGCCGTCGAACCGCCGCGTGCTGGCCGCCAGCCTGGTCGGCACGGCGGTCGAGTTCTACGACTTCTACATCTACGCCACGGCGGCCTCGCTGGTGCTGGGGCCGCTGTTCTTCCCCAGGGCCTCGGCCTCGGCGCAGCTGCTGAGCTCCTACGCCACCTTCGCCGTGGCTTTCTTCGCCCGTCCCCTGGGCGCGGCCTTCTTCGGCCACTTCGGCGACCGCATCGGGCGCAAGTCGACCCTGGTCGCCTCGCTGATGACCATGGGCGGCTCGACCGTGCTGATCGGCGCCTTGCCGACCTACGCCCAGGTCGGCTGGGCCGCGCCCTTCCTGCTCTGCGTCCTGCGCTTCGGCCAGGGCTTCGGCCTGGGCGGCGAATGGGGCGGCGCGGCCCTGCTGGCAGTGGAGAACGCGCCAGCGGGCCTGGCCGGCCGCTTCGGCATGTTCCCCCAGCTGGGCGCGCCGGTGGGCTTCATCGCCGCCAACGGCCTGTTCCTGCTGTTGGGCCTAGTCCTGCCGCCGGAGGCCTTCCGCGCCTGGGGCTGGCGCCTGCCGTTCCTGGCGAGCGCCGCGCTGGTGGGGCTGGGCCTCTGGGTGCGGCTGAAGCTCAGCGAGACCCCGGCGTTCAAGGCCGCGCTCGCCAAGGCCCCGCCGGCCGAGGCGCCGGTGAGCGAGGTGCTGACGCGCCATCCGCTGGAGACGCTGGCCGCGGTCTTCGCGGTGGTGGCCTGCTTCGCCGTCTTCTACGTCGCCACCGCCTTTGCGCTGGGCTACGGCGTGGCCACGCTGAAGTACAGCCGCGAGGCCTTCCTGGGCGTCGAGCTGGGCGCGATCCTCTTCCTGGCCGCCGGCATCCTGGCGGCCGGCTGGTGGTGCGACGCGCACAATCCCTGGCGCGTGCTGATGGCGGGCTGCGTGGCGAGCGTCGTCGTGGGCCTGCTGCTGCCGGTGATGATGGGCGCGGGCTCGCTGTTCATGATCTGGGCGTTCCTGGCGCTGGCGCTCTTCGCCATGGGCTTCGCCTACGGGCCGCTCGGCGTCTTCCTGCCCAGCCTGTTCCCGACCCGGGTGCGCTATTCGGGCGCCTCCATCGCCTTCAACGTGGGCGGGATCATCGGCGGCGGCCTGACGCCGATGATCGCCAAGGCGCTGGCCGACGAGGGCGGGCTGGCGCCGGTGGGCCTCTACCTCGCCGCCGCCGCGGCGATCAGCCTGGCGGCGCTCGTCCCGCTCCGGCGGCGCGCGGCGCAGGCGATCGGTTGAAAGGCCAGGCCCGGGCGCCCACATCCCAGGACCCCGGGACGTCGCCTGCGGCGCCTCCGACTTGTGCGCGCTCTGGGCGCCAACACCCGTTTGCGTCGCGGACGCCTAGCCTGTAATCGACCGCCCATGGCCGCCTTTGACACCACCGAAGATCAACTGACCGGGCTGAAGCCGGACGTGCAGGTCGACGCACGCAAAACATTCGGCGTCGACTTCGACATGAAGGTCCCGGCCTTCTCCGAGCGCGACCCGCACGTGCCGGATATCGACGAGGCCTACAAGTTCGATCCCGAGACCACGCGCGCCATCCTGGCGGGCTTCGCCTTCGACCGCCGCGTGATGGTCCAGGGCTATCACGGCACCGGCAAGTCGACCCACATCGAGCAGGTGGCGGCGCGGCTCAACTGGCCGCTGATCCGGGTGAACCTGGACAGCCACATCAGCCGCATCGACCTGGTCGGCAAGGACGCCATCGTCCTGAAGGAAGGCAAGCAGGTCACCGAGTTCCGCGAGGGCATCCTGCCCTGGTCGATCCAGCGGCCGATCGCCCTGGTCTTCGACGAATACGACGCCGGCCGGCCCGACGTGATGTTCGTCATCCAGCGGGTGCTGGAGGCGTCTGGAAAGCTCACCCTGCTCGACCAGAACCGGGTGATCCGCTCCAACCCCTGGTTCCGCCTGTTCGCCACCACCAACACCATCGGCCTGGGCGACACCACCGGCCTCTATCACGGCACCCAGCAGATCAACCAGGCGCAGATGGACCGCTGGTCGGTCGTCACCACGCTCAACTACCTGAGCCATGACGTCGAAGCGCAGATCGTGCTGGCGAAGGCGCCCGCCTACAACACGCCCGACGGCAAGCGGACCATCAACGCCATGGTCCGGGTCGCCGACATGACCCGCAACGCCTTCATGAACGGCGACATCTCCACCGTCATGAGCCCGCGGACGGTGATCACCTGGGCGCAGAACGCCGAGATCTTCGGCGGCGACATCGCGCTGGCGTTCCGCATGACTTTCCTGAACAAGTGCGACGAACTGGAGCGCGGCACCGTGGCCGAGTTCTTCCAGCGCGCCTTCGGCCAGGACCTGCCGGAGAGCACGGCGCGGGTGCGGGTGGCCTAGGATCGAACGCCCCCTCCGTCTCGGCGCTTCGCGCCTCCCCCGCTTCGCGGCGGAGGATCTGGTGCGCGAGATGCTCCCCCGTGCAACGGGGGAGCTGTCAGCGAAGCTGACTGAGGGGGCGTTCCGCTCCTAATCCCCCGCGACCTTCTTCCCCACGAAGACGCCGATCGCCAGGAAGATCACGAAGCCGATCAGGAACAGGAAGAACAGGATCTTGGCGACGCCCGCCGCCGCGCCGGCGACGCCGGTGAATCCCAGCGCGCCAGCGATCACGGCGACGATGGCGAAGATCAGAGCCCATTTGAGCATGTCGCGCTCTCCTAACCGCAAGGCCGCCAAGCGGGCCTTGGGGGGAAGAACTGCATTTTTCGCCACCCCGTTCCCGCGGCGCCCTGGACGGAATGCGCAAGAGGGCGTCCTATAGCCAAGGTTGAATCGGGGAGCTTCAACATGCCAGACGAGCAGGGTTTCACAATCACCGCCGCCCAATTGAGGGCCGTCATGCCTGGGGCGGACCAAGCTCACCTCGACGCTGCTCTACAGCCCATCAACAACGCCATGGGCAAGCATGGAATCGATGCCGCCCCCAAGGCGGCGGCCTTCCTGGGGCAGCTGGTCGTGGAGTCGCAGTCGCTGACTCATTTCGAGGAAAACCTGGTCTACATCCACCCCGAACGGATCCAGGCGGTGTTTGGCACGAAGCGCTTCCCCACGGCGGCCTCCGCCGAGCCCTATGTCCGGCAGGACGAGAAGCTCGCCAACTTCGTCTACGCCCACGTGGCCGGCAACAACGGCGGGACCGACGGCTGGACCTTCCGCGGACGCGGCTACATCCAGCTCACCGGACGGGCGAACTATCGCGACGTGGGCTACGAGAACAATCCCGACGCCTTGCTGCAGCCGGCCGGGGCGGCCGACTCCGCGGCCGCCTTCTGGGCCAAGCACGGGCTGAACGAGGCGAGCAGTCAATGGCTGGACCGCCCGAGCTACGACGACAAGGTCACCGCCAAGGTGAACCACGCGAAGCTTGAAGCCGATCACCGCTGGGCTGGCTATCAGCGCGCCAGACAGGCGTTCGGCGCCTGACGCGCTAATACGTCGTCCGTCCCGCCCGCGGGCGCCCCGCCGGGGCGGAGAAGAAGGCGCTCACCGCGCCCGCCCCGCGGGCCACCAGCACCAGGCCGTCGCCGGCGTGGACCTGGGTCGTTCGCGGCGGCCGGGTGACCACCGCCCCGTCCCGGTGGTTGATCTGCACCACGAAGAAGGCGCCTTTGGCCCTCTGCTCCAGCTCGCCGATGGTGACGCCGTCGGCCGGGCTGCGCTCGGCGGCCACCACCACCTCCAGGTCGAGGCCCAGGTCGCGCAGCACCTTTTCGAAGTCGCGCATCCGCTCCGAGCCACGGATGAAGCTGGCTGTTTCCGGGAACAGCACCATCTCGGCGATCCGTTCGGCGCCGATGTGGGTCGGCAGCACCACCTTGTCGGCGCCGGCCTGCAGCAGCTTGGTCTCGGTGGTCGGGGCCTCCCCGCGGGCGATGATCTGCAGGTTGCGGTTCAGCGCCCGCGCGCTGAGCGTGATGAAGACGTTGGCCGCGTCGTCGGGCAGGACCGTCGCCAGCACCCGGGCGCGCTCGACGCCGGCGTCTTTGAGTGCGGCCTCGTCGGTGGCGTCGCCGTGCAGACAGAGGTAGCCAAGGGCGCGGGCCTCCTCCAGCTTGGCCTCGCTGCGCTCCAGGATCAGGAACCGCGCCCCGCCGCTGGCCAGCTCGCGCGCCAGCATCACCCCGATGCGGCCGAAGCCGCAGACGATGACGTGGTCGCTCAGGCGATCGATCTCATTCTTCATTCGGTTCGCCCCCAGGAATCTCTGAAACTGGCTGAAGGTCAGCAGCTGCACGAGCGCCCCGGTCAGCAGGATCATGCCGGTGCAACCCAGGACGATCAGGGCCTCGGTGACGCCGCGCAGGAACGGCGTGTGGATCGGCCGGACCTCCTCGAAACCCACGGTGTAGACCGTGAGCACCACCATGTAGATGGCGTCGGCCAGCGGCCAGCCGGCGGCGACATAGGCCAGGGTCGCGATCACCGCCAGCGCCAGCATGAAGACGATGATCGAGATGAGATTGCGCGCGGGTGAACCGAACAGCCGCCCCATCGTCTCAGTCGCCTGGTCCCCTCGCCTGGGCCGACCTTAGACCGCGAGGGCTGGATTGGGAATCGGCGCCCGCGTGCGCGGCGCGGGCGACCGGATTCGGGAAAACCAGCGGTGATTCCTTGCTTCCTCCCCCGCACGCCCTGATCTCAGACGCCGAAAATGGCCAAATCTCCCGAAAGCCCCGTCGAGCCCTTCAAGCGGGCGCTCGCCAATGCCGCCCGGTCGCTCGCCGAGACGCCGGACCTGGAGATCGTCTACTCCGGCGAGGGACCGCAGCTGGCGGGCAAGCGGGCGGTGCTGCCGCATCCGCCACGCGACCTGACCAGCGCCGACGCGGCGCGCATCCGCGGACTGGCCGACCAGATGGCGCTGCGCCTCGCCCACCACGATCCGCTGCAGCACGCCAGGAACCGGCCGCACTCGCCGCAGGGCCAGCCGGTCTATGACGCCGTCGAGCAGGCGCGCATCGAGGCGATCGGGGCCAATGCGCTGGGCGGCGTGCGCGAGAACCTGAAGGCGGTGCTGGACCAGGCCTGGGCCCGTCGCGCCTTCAACCAGGCCGAGGCTATGGCCAATCCGCCCATGGCGGAGGTGGTCTCGCTGATGGTGCGCGAACGCCTGACGGGCGAGCCGCCGCCGCCCGCGGCGAGGTCGCTGGTCGAGCTGTTCCGCGCCGACGTCGAGGCCAAGGCCGGCGCCGACCTCGACAAGCTCCTGGCCGCGGTCGACGACCAGAAGGCCTACGCCAGGATCGTGCGCACCATCCTCCGCGACCTGCAGATGGCCGACGACGCCAGCGAGGAGCCGGACGAGGCCGACCCCGAGGAATCCTCGGAGGAGGAGGGCGAATCCGAAACCGGCGACGACGACGACCAGGGCGAAGGCGAGGCCCAGTCGCCGCAGTCGGCGGCGATGGACGATTCCGAGATCACGCAGCAAGAGACCGACACCCAGGCCCAGACGATGGAGGCCGAGGCCGATCCGGACGCCGAGGAAGGCGAGGAGCCGCCGGACATGTCCGAGGGCGAGCAGCCGCACCGCCCTGAGCCGAAGGGCGAGGCCAAGCCCGTCACCTACAAGGTCTTCACCAGCGCGCACGACGAGATCGTGGCCGCCGAGGAGCTGTGCGATTCCGACGAGCTCGGCCGCCTGCGCGCCTACCTCGACCAGCAGCTGGCGAGCCTCTCGAACGTCGTCTCGCGCCTGGCCAACCGGCTGCAGCGGAAACTGCTGGCCCAGCAGAACCGCGCCTGGAGCTTCGACCTGGAAGAAGGCATCCTCGATGTCGCCCGGCTCACCCGGGTGATCATCGATCCCACCGCCCCCCTGTCGTTCAAGGAGGAGGAGGACACCGAGTTCCGCGACACGGTCGTCACCATCCTGATCGACAATTCGGGCTCGATGCGCGGACGGCCGATCATGGTGGCGGCGGTCTGCGCCGACATCCTGGCCCGGACCCTGGAGCGCTGCGGGGTCAAGACGGAGATCCTGGGATTCACCACCCGGGCCTGGAAGGGTGGGCAGAGCCGGGAGGACTGGCTGAAGGCCGGCAAGCCGCCGCAGCCAGGCCGGCTGAACGACCTGCGCCACATCATCTACAAGGCCGCCGACGCGCCCTGGCGGCGCGCGCGCAAGAACCTCGGCCTGATGATGCGCGAGGGCCTCCTGAAGGAGAACATCGACGGCGAGGCGCTGATCTGGGCGCACCACCGGCTGATCGGCCGGCCCGAGGCGCGGCGCATCCTGATGGTCATCTCCGACGGGGCGCCGGTGGACGATTCGACGCTGTCGGTGAACTCCGGCCACTACCTTGAGCGGCACCTGCGCGAGGTCATCGCCGAGATCGAGGCGAAGAGCCCGGTGCAGCTGATCGCCATCGGCATCGGTCACGACGTCACCCGCTACTACCGCCGCGCGGTCACCATCGTCGACGTCGAGCAACTGGCGGGCGCCATCGTCGAACAGCTGGCCGAGCTCTTCGAGGAAGAGCCGCGCCGGGCGAGCCGGGGGGCCAAGGGCCTGCTGGGACCGCCGCCGACCACCCAGGGACCGAGCGGCGGCGGGATGAAGCGCTCGACCTTCAAGGAGGTGCGCAGGGCCGTGGCTTGAGGCGGCGTGAGGGGCTGGCGGACATGCCCGTGTTCAACCCGGACGCCGCCGAACGCCATTGGCGGGAGATGCTGCAGCTGTTCGGCGGGACCCTGAAGGAGCCCTCCCTCCATTAGCGCCGAAGCGCAAAGGCGCCATGCCTGGCGCACACAGAAAAAAGGCCGCCCTTGCGGGCGGCCCCTTCGGAACGACAGCGGGTGGTCGCGCTCAGGCGGCCGGCTGGGCGGCCAGCTTGGCCTTGACCTGGCGCTTGATCTTCAGCGCGCGGGGCGAGAGCTCTTCGTCGCGGGCCTTCAGCAGGAAGGCGTCCAGGCCGCCGCGGGCGTCCAGGGTGCGCAACGCCGCGTTGCGGATGCGCAGGGTGAACGCCTGGCCGAGGGATTCGGACTGCAGGGTGACCGGCGACAGCGCCGGCAGGAAGCGGCGCTTGGTCTTGATGTTCGAGTGGCTCACATTGTGGCCGACCATCGGACCGACACCCGTGAGCTCGCAACGGCGCGACATGGCGAAAGAACCTTCGCGTAGGGAAATGGAAGCGACGGGCCAACCGGCCCGCGCGGGAGCGGGCGATATAGAGGAAAGCCTGGGACGGCGTCAAGGATCGGAGGCGCCCGAAGACATTCTATGTGCGTGGCTACGTGCGTCGCTACGTGCGTGGCTACGTGCGTGGCTACGCGGTCCAAGGAGCCCGCGTTGTGCCTGACCCCGACTCAATCCACCATATTTTGTAGGGAACAAATGCTGAATTGGTGCGGGTCACCGATTCGGTCATGATTCGTTTCGGCGCTGTTCCGATGACTCCCCAAAATGAGGGCTGTGGCCAGCGACGGGTCACCCCCCGCGCGGCCGCGACCGCCGGCTCGTAGCGGGCGGTGATCAGCCGCTGGGAGCGCGGCCGTGGGTCCGCGACGCCACGACGGCTTGAGGCGCAAGACCTCGTTAACCGGCGCGCCGCAGCCTCGGCCGGGATTCGAGGGAGCTGATGACCCGCCTCGCCCTGGTGATGATCGCGCGCGACGAGGCGGCCGCCATCGGCCGCGCGCTGCAGAGCGCCCGCGCTCACGTGGATCGGATGATCGTGCTGGACACCGGCTCGACCGACGGCACGCCCGAGATCGCCGCCGGCCTGGGTGCGGAGGTGACGCCGTTCACCTGGTGCGACGACTTCTCGGCCGCGCGCAACGCCTCGCTGGCGCTTTCGGACGCCGCCTGGAACCTGGTGCTCGATGCGGACGAGTGGATTGAGGCCGGGGCCGAGGCGGCGCTGTCGGCCGCAGCCCTCCCCGCGGCGGGCGGCGACTTCATGGGCGTGCTTCGCCGCGACAGCGCCATGGACGAGAGTGGCCAGGCGGGACGCGCCCAATGCTGGATCCCCCGCGTGCTGCCGCGCGGGGCGCGCTACGAGGGCCGCATCCATGAGCAGCCGGTGGGGTCCGCGTACGAGCGCCGCCTGCCGCTCATTCTCGGGCACGACGGCTTCACGCCCGAAAACCTGGCCAGGAAGGGCGATCGCAACGAGCAGCTGCTGATGCAGGCGCTGCACGCCACGCCTGAAGACCCCTACCTCTGGTTCCAGCTGGCCAAGGAGCACCAGGCGCGGGAGCGGCCGCCCCAGGCCGCGCTCTGTTTCGCCGAGGCCTTGCGGCTGGCGCCCGCCGACGCCCCCTGGCGCCACGCCCTGGTGGTGCGGGCGATCACCGCGCTGAAGGCGGCCCGGCGGCTCGACGAGGCGTTGGCCCTGGCGGACGCCGAGGTCGCCGCCTGGACGGAGTCGCCGGACTTCTACTTCGCGGTCGGCGACCTCTATCTCGAATGCGCGACCCATGCGCCGGACCGGGCGCTCGCGGACTTCCTGCCGATCGTGGAATCCGCCTGGAAGCGCTGCCTGGAGATCGGCGAGCGGCCGGACCTCGACGGCTCGGTCGCCGGCCGCGGCAGCCACATGGCCGCCCACAACCTCGCCGTCTTCTACGACACCCTCGGTCGCGGCGAGCTCGCCGCGCGCTATCGCGCGCTCGCCGCAGCCTGAGCCCTGGCGGCGGCCGCCCCGCCCGGCTAGCTTCCCGCAAATTCGCCCGCGCCCGAACGCCCCTCAGTCCGCTTCGCGGACAGCTCCCCCTCTGCGCGGGGGAGCATCTGCAGATCGCGCCGCACGCGCGAGACGGAGGGGGCATTTGCGCGCGGTCAGAGCCGGAGACGCCCCAAAGTGTACGGAATCCTTTGCGCCACGACGGAAGAGCTCGACGCGCTGCGCGCGCGCCTGGAGCTCGCCTTGCAGCCCGAGGTCCACGGACCGACGCAGGTCTGGCTCGGCCGCCACGAGGGCGCGGAGATCGCGCTGGCGCTCAGCGGCATGGGCAAGGTCTACGCCGCCGCCGCCACCACCCTGCTCACGTGCCTCTACGCGCCGGACGCGCTGATCTTTTCCGGCGTCGCCGGCGGGCTGGCGCCGGAGCTGCCGGTGGGGTCGGTGCTGCTGGCCGACCGGCTGGCGATCCACGACTACGGCCTGGTGGCCAACCGCACCTTCACCCCCGTCGCCTATGGCGTCATCCCGCCGGGCGCGCCCCGGCTCTCCAGCCTGCCCGCAGTGGACCCGACGGTGGCCGCAAATTTCGCCGCTCTCGCCGAGGCGGTACGGTCCCAGGCCGGGAACACGCCGTTCGTGC
>CBJNAS010000092.1:0-9858 GCA_966434565.1 uncultured Phenylobacterium sp. | reverse complement strand
ATCTCCCGACTCGAGGATCGATTGGGGCAGCGGCTATTCTATCGCACCACCCGGCATGTGAGCCTTACCGAAGCCGGCGACAGGTTCCTCATGGCCTGTCGCCGCTTGCTTGAAGAGCGCGACGAAGCGATCTCCTTAATCGCGGATGACAGCGAGCAGTTGCGTGGCCACCTGCGTTTGACCTGCGCTATCGCATACGGTGAGCGATTTATAATTCCCCTCATCAGTCGAGTTATGAGTGAAAACCCGGGCTTGAGCGTTGAGGTATTTCTCACTGACGAAGTGCTGGATCTGGTCGACAAAGGCATAGATCTCGCCATCAGGTTTGGGAAACTTAGCGATTCTCGCCTGGTGGCTACCCGGATTTCTGCGCGCACCCGTCTACTTTGTGCCTCCCCGGCCTACATCGAGCGCCATGGTTCCCCGGAGAGCCTAGAGGATCTCCAGCGTCACGCCTGTCTGCGAGGTGTTGCGGAAACTTGGACCTTCAATCGGGACGGGCGCCCGTATCTGCATCGACCGCAAGGCAGGTTCCGCTGCAACAGCGGATACGCCGTGCTGCAAGCAGCGCTCAGCGGACTTGGTCTGTGCTGGCTGCCGGACTTCTACGTTTGGCCGCACTTGCGGCGCGGCGAGCTCGTCGAGGTGCTACCGGGGCACCGCCCGGACGACGAGGGGGTCTGGGCTGTCTATCCGGACAGGCGGCATTTGCCCGCGAAAGTGAAGGCTCTCCTGGCGAGGCTGCATGTGGAGCTATCGGCCGCATCAGGCGCCTGAGGCATTGCCGCGCGGTGCTCGGCCTCGCCCTGCTGTACTTCCTCAGGCCGCGCTCGTGCCCGCCGGCATCCAGCCAGTTGGAAATTCCGGGGTCACGATGAGAAATGACCGCGGAACACTCCTTCCCGGTCGAGCTTCGCCTGCACGCCTGGCGCGCGCTGCCTACCCCGCCTTGATGATCGCCTTGATCCGCGCCGCCAGCTTGTCCATCGCGAACGGCTTGCTCAGCACGTGCATACCGGGGTCCAGCCGGCCGTTGGCGATGGCGGCGTTCTCGGCGAAGCCGGTGATGAACAGCACCTTCAACTTCGGCCGGGCCTGGCGCGCGGCGTCGGCCAGCTGCTTGCCGTTCGTGCCGCCCGGCAGGCCGACGTCGGTGATCAGCAGGTCGATGCGCGCGTCGGATTCCAGCACCCCCAGGCCGGAGGCCGCGTCACCCGCCTCGATCGCCTGATAGCCGAGCTCGGCCAGGGTGTCGGCCACCAGCATGCGCACGGTGGGCTCGTCGTCGACGATCAGCACCGTCTCCCCGGCCTGGGCCCTGGGCGCCTCGAGCCGCTCGGGCGCGACGTGCGCCTCGGCGGCCTTCCCGTGGTAGCGCGGCAGGTAGATCTTGACCGTCGTGCCCTGCCCCACCTCCGAATAGATCCGCACCTCGCCGTTCGACTGCCGCGCGAAGCCGTAGATCATCGACAGGCCGAGCCCGGTGCCCTTGCCCGGCGGCTTGGTGGTGAAGAAGGGGTCGAAGGCCCGGGCGAGCACCTCGGGCGGCATGCCGGTCCCGCTGTCGGTGACGCAGATCGCCACATACTGGCCGGGCGCCATGCCGCGCTCGCTGGCGTCGTCCAGCCAGGTGTTGGTGGTCTCGATGGTCAGGCGGCCGCCATCGGGCATGGCGTCGCGCGCGTTGATGCAGAGGTTGAGGATCGCACTTTCCAGCTGGTTGGGATCGCAGAAGCAGGGCCACAGGCCCACCGCCAGCGCGCTCTCCAGGGTGACCGCCGGCCCGATCGTACGGCGCACCAGCTCCTCCATGCCCGAGATCAGCCGGTTGGCGTCGACCGCCTTGGGCTCCAGCGTCTGGCGCCGGGAGAAGGCCAGCAGCCGGTGGGTCAAAGAGGCGGCGCGGGAGGCCGCGCCCATGGCGGCGTTGATATAGCGGTCGGTCTCGCCCAGGCGCCCCTGGGCCAGCCGCGTGCTCAGCAACTCCAGGCTGCCGGTGATGCCGGTCAGGAGGTTGTTGAAGTCGTGCGCAAGGCCCCCGGTCAGCTGGCCCACCGCCTCCATCTTCTGGGCCTGGAACAGCGCCTGCTGCGAACGCTCCAGCTCCAGCTGCGCCTCGCGCCGCTCGGTCAGGTCGCGGGTGATCTTGGCGAAGCCGATCAGCCGGCCGTCCTCTTGGATCGGGTCGATCACCACCATGGCCCAGAAGCGGCTGCCGTCCTTGCGCACCCGCCAGCCTTCGGCGGCGAACCGGCCCAGCTCCGCCGCCTGCCGCAGGGCTTCCCGGGGCAGGCCGGCTTGGCGGTCTTCCGGCGTGTAGAAGCGCGAGAAGTGCTGGCCGATGATCTCCCGCGCCGTATAGCCCTTGATGCGCTCGGCCCCCGGGTTCCAGCTCACCACCCGGCCGTCGAGGTCCAGCATGAAGATGGCGTAGTCGACGACCGACTGGACCAGCCGCTCGTACGCGTAGGCGTCCAAAGCGCCCTCACGCGCCGGCTCGCGGACCTTGACTGGCACTCTGTGACGCTCTCGCTTCTGCCGCACCCCTCGATCCGGCAACGCCGCGTCCCGCATGAAGTTCCCGGACGCACGACCGGCGCGCGCGGACCGCCTCGGCCACCCGGTCTGCGGTATGCGAATTCGTAAGCATCGGAGCCGCAGTATCGCAGCCGCCCATGCCGCGCCCCCGTCCCGCCTCAGCCGCTTTCGCCGCCGCCCTGGCCGGCTTCGCCCTCGCCGGCTCGGCGGCGGCCGAGCCGATGTGCGCCGACCGCCCAGGCAAGGCGACCCCGCCGTGCATCGTCGACGCGGGTCATTTCCAGCTGGAGGCGGCGCTCGCCGACTGGGCGAAAGGGCCGGCGGACAGTCCCGGCGAGGCGGAGAGTTTCGCGGCCTTCGAGGCGCGTCTCGGCCTCACGGCGCGCTCCGAGGTCGAGCTCGCCTGGACGCCGGTCTCGATCACCCGCACCGCAGGACGTCGCGCCGAGGGTGTCGGCGACCTGACGCTGGGCTACCGCACCGCGCTCGCCGCGCCCCGCGGCCAGGGCGCGTCCGTTTCGATCGAGCCCTTCGTCTCGGCGCCGACCGGCACGCACGGCCAGGGCGCCGGCCGTTGGGGCGGGGGCGTGCTGCTCCCGGTCTCCGTTCCGCTGGGCGCCGCATCGCTCGGCTTCACCCCGCAGATCGCCGCAGCCTCCGACGAGGCGGGCTCGCACCTGGCGCTGAGCAGCGCGCTCGGCGCCAGCTACGGCCTGGGCGCGCTGAGCGTCGGCGCGGAGCTGTGGGGCGCGGTCGAGCCCGAGGTCGCCCACACGGGCCAGGCGACCGCCGACCTCTTCGCCGCCTGGAGCCCCAAGGCCCTGCCCGACGTGCAGTTCGACGCTGGCGTGAACGCGGGCCTCACCCGCTATGCGCCGCGCGTGGAAGTCTCGCTCGGCGTCGCCCATCGGTTTTGAGCCTCACTCGGCGGGTTCCGCCGCCTTCGTCTTCACCGCCGCCACGCTCCACCAGGACCAGAGCCGGCTGTCGTAGTTGCGGCGATCGCCGTCCTCGTCGCTGGAAACTTCGGCCATCCAGTGGAGCACGTTGACCTCGACGTTCTCCCAGAGATTCATCAGGCCCACCGACTGCTCGCTGACCAGCGCGCCGGCCTGCTTGACGATGTTCAGCTCGCGCTCCGCCAGCTTCGAGAAGGTGGTCGCGCCGCCGACCTGCGAGGCGTAGCGCAGCCACTCGAACCAGTTCGCCACCCAGCCCTGCTGCAGGCCTTCGTAGCGGCGCCAGGCGGCGTCGCCGATCGCCCAGAGCTCTTCCCAGGCGTCAGCCGGGGCGCCTTCGACGGCGAGGCGGCCGGCGGCCAGGGCGGCGTCGGCCAGGCGAAGGCCACGGTCCAGGTGCAGCACCGAGGCCTTGAGGGCGTGGTCCACCGGCGCGATTTCAGTGCGCATGCGCGCGTGCGGGGCTAGCGGGTTCATGCAGCGGTCCTCCCTTTGGCGCAGGCCTCGGGACCGCAGATACGCTCCAACATGGCGTAGAGGACACGGATCTGCACGGCCTGCTTGGTGTAGTAGTCGGGCGCGTCACGATCGAGGCTGGAATAGCCCCACCAGTCCCAGCAGCCCTCGGGGTTCTGGACCAGGTTGTCGTCGCGCGCGCGGACCTGCGGATAGAGCACGATCAGGTCGTTGGCCTCGGCCCAGTAGTTGTAGCCCGTCGTGGTGGCGTAGCGGATGCCGTAGGTCGCCCGGTTCGCGAGATCGGGAAGGCCGTTGACGTAGTCGACGAAGGCGTAGCCCTGCTTGCAGCCATGCAGCACGATGTGCACGCCGCGGGCCTGCCGCTCGCCCGACTTCACCGCGGCGGGCGTATAGAGGAAGCCGACGTCGCCCATGCAGGCGCGCCCGGCGTAGTCGGCGCAGAACTCGCTCTGGTCAAAGCGCTCCAGCTTGCTCGAAAGCCCCGATGCGACCGGGCTCTTCCCGTAGATGTAGTCGAGGATCACGTGCGACTGCATATAGCCGCCGCGGTTGATGTAGGGCGGCCGGTTGGCCCCCATCGGCAGGTCCTCTTCGTTGTCGGTGAGGATCGAATGCCCGGCCTTTTGATTGTCGACCAACCAGACGTCCTGCACGCCCAGGCTGTCGTAGAACTCGCGCGTGGCGCGCACGGTGCTCGGGGCTAAGACTGCGTCCTTCGTGCCCGTGAAGATGTAGACTTTCTGGCCGGCGAGGTTCTCGATCGGATCGATCCGGCCCGCGGCCGCCGTCTGGCGCGCCAGGCGCGCCGAGCGCTCCGCATCCGGCCCCGCCTGCGGCGTCAGCGGCGACATGCAGATGTACTCGGCGTTGAGGACGTAGGCGTCCTCGGCGAGCGCCGCGGCGGCGCGGAAGGACTCCACCGCGCGGTAGGGCCCGCCGGCGATCACGCCGGCGCCGATGAAGCAGGACGAATGCGCCAGGTGCATCTGCACCGTCATGAAGGCGCCGGAGGACAGCCCCGAGAGCGAATTGCCGCCCGGGGCGACGTCGTAGCGTTTCAGCGGCGCTGGCCTGGCGTGGGTGGCGAGGGCCATCCTGAGACTCCCTATGACGTGCGGACCTTGGAAAGCTCAACCTGACCGACAGTAGCGTAGCCTTGGCGACAGGGCGATGACCGCGGCGCGCCCAACGGCGCCGTTCACCGCGATTTGTGGAAAAGCTGGGCGGGGGGCGCCTGCGCGGTCCCCAAGTCGCGGCTCATCCGTTGAGCGTCAGGAGGAAGGCCATGGCCGCGTTCCAGACCCACGAGGTGCTCAACCAGCCCGCGCCGCTGGAGGACTACGACCTGTTGGGCTCGGACCGGGCGCTCTGCGATGCGGTTGAGCGCGAGGGCGCCGGCTGGGCGGCGGGGCGGCTCGGCGCCTTCGGGCGCACGCTGGGCTCCGCGGCGGTCATCCAGGCGGGCTTCTTCGCCAACCGCAACCCGCCGGTGCTGCAGCGCTTCGACCGCTACGGCCGGCCGCGCGATGAGGTGGAGTTCCATCCCGCCTGGCACGAGCTGATGGCGCTCGCGGTCGCCGAGGGCCTGCACGCCGGGCCCTGGGCGGATCCGCAGCCCGGGGCGCACGTGGCCCGCGCGGCGTGCCTCTACATGCTGGGCCAGGCGGACGCGGGCGTGCAATGCCCCATGGCCATGAGCTATGGCGCGGTCCCGGTGGTGGCGCGCGAGCCGGCGCTCGCCGACTGGCTGCCGAAGCTGTTCTCGCGCGTCTACGACCAGCGCTTCGCCCCTGTCGCGGGCAAGACCGGGGCCCTGATGGGCATGGGCATGACCGAGAAGCAGGGCGGCTCGGACGTGCGCGCCAACGCCACCCGCGCCGAGCCGGTCGCGGGCGAGGACCGGGTCTATCGGCTGGTCGGCCACAAGTGGTTCTTCTCGGCGCCGATGTGCGACGCCTTCCTCGTGCTGGCCCAGGCGCCGGGCGGGCTCTCCTGCTTTTTCCTGCCCCGCTGGACCCCGGACGGCGAGCTCAACGCGCTCAGGCTGCAGCGGCTGAAGGACAAGCTCGGCGACCGCTCGAACGCCTCCAGCGAGGTGGAGTTCGAAGGCGCCTGGGCGCGGCTGGTCGGCGAGGAAGGCCGCGGCGTGGCGACCATCCTGGAGACCGCGACCTTCACCCGCCTCGACTGCGTGGTCGCCAGCGCCGGCCTGATGCGCCAGGCTGTGGCCCAGGCGACCTGGCACGCCGCCCAGCGCACCGCCTTCCAGCGCCGGCTGCTCGAGCAGCCGCTGATGGCCAATGTGCTGGCCGACCTGGCGCTGGAGCAGGAGGCCGCCACCGTGCTGGCCATGCGTCTCGCCCGCGCCTTCGACCGCCGGGGCGATCCGCAGGAAGCCGCGCTGCGCCGCCTGCTGACGCCGGCCGCCAAATACTGGGTCTGCAAGCGCCTCGCCCCGCTCGCGGCCGAAGCCATGGAGGTGCTGGGCGGCAATGGCTACGTCGAGGAGAGCGTCATGCCCCGGCTCTACCGGCAGGCGCCGCTCAACTCGATCTGGGAAGGCGCGGGCAACCTGATGGCGCTGGACGCCCTGCGCGCGCTCGCCCGCGCGCCGGACGCCCGTGAGGCGCTGGCCGCGGAGCTGGCCTCGGCCCGCGGCGGCGACGCCCGCCTCGACCGCTACACGGCCGAGACTCTTCAGGCGCTGGAGACCCCGGGCGAGGAGGCGGCCGCCCGCCGGCTCTGCGAGCGCGTGGCGCTGGCCATGCAGGGGGCCCTGCTGGTCCGCTTCGCCCCAGCCGCGGTCGCCGAAGGCTTCTGCGCGAGCCGGCTGGCGGGGGAGTCCGGACGCGCGTTCGGCGCGCTGCCGGAGGGCTTGGACATCCAGGCGATCATCGATCGCGCCATGCCGGCGCGGTGGAGGATCTCGAGCCAAGATGCTCCACCGCGTAGCGGGGGAGCTGTCAGCGAAGCTGGCTGAGGGGGCGTTCGGCCGCCGCGATCCTCTCCTCGGCCAGTATTCGCAGTCCATGGGCGATGGCGTGCGGATCTTCGAGCACCGAGGCCGCCGCGATGCGCTCGACGTGAATTCCGGCCTCCGTCATGTAGCGGTCACGCCGATCGTCACGCGTGGGGCGATCGTCAGTCCCATGCGCGAAGCCATCGATCTCGACGCACAGCCGCGCCTTCGAGCAATAGAAGTCCATCACGTACGGCCCGAATGGATGCTGTTTGCGAAACTGCGGTCCAGTCCCGGCGCTTCGCTTGAGCTCGCACCAGAGCAGCACCTCGGGCAATGACATGCTCGCGCGAAGTTTCTTCGCCGCCTTGTGCCTTCGGTTGGGCTCACGCACGCATATAAATCTAACATAGAACGCCCCCTCCGTCTCGCGCTGCGCGCGATCCACCTCCCCCGCTTCGCGGTGGAGGATCTCGAGCCAAGATGCTCCACCGCGTAGCGGGGGAGCTGTCAGCGAAGCTGACTGAGGGGTCGTTCGGCCTAACGGCCGCTCACGCCGGTGGCCCTGCGGAGGCGCAGCTGGGGTGAGCCGAGGCCACCGATTCAGCAGCTCGCGCCGGCCGGCGCACGCGCGTCGGCCGTCGGCTCGATCAGCCGATAGAGCGTCGTGCGCTGGCGCAGCGTGCGGCCGGCGGATTCCGCGGCGGCGCGCAACGCGGCGACGCTGACTTCCTGGCCGTGGGCGGCGCCGGCGGCGCGGCTGATGCTCTCGTTCATCAGCACCCCGCCAAGGTCGTTGGCGCCGGCGGCCAGGCAGGCGGCGGCCCCGTCCATGCCGAGCTTCACCCAGGAGCACTGGATCGAGTCGATCGCCCCGTGCAGCACGATCCGGCCGACCGCGTGCATCAAGAGCGACTCCCGCCAGGTCGGCCCGCGCCGCGCCTTGCCCTTCAGGTACAGCGGCGACTGCATGTGCACGAAGGGCAGCGGCACGAACTCGGTGAAGCCGCCCGTATCGAGCTGCAGCCGCCGGATGGCGAGCAGGTGGCGGGCCCAGTGCTCGTAGCCGTCGAGGTGGCCAAACATGATGGTCGAGGTCGTCGGCAGGCCCACCTCATGGGCGTCGCGGATGACGTCCAGCCATTCCTGGGTGTTCAGCTTGTCGGGACAGATCTGGGCGCGGACCTCGTCGTCGAGGATCTCCGCGGCGGTGCCGGGCAGCGAGCCGAGGCCTGCGTCCTTCAGGCGCTGCAGGTAGTCGCGCACGCTCATGCCCAGCGTCTTCGCGCCCGAGCTGACCTCCAGCGGCGAGAAGGCGTGGACGTGCATGGCAGGCCAGGCCCGCTTCACCGCCTCCAGGATGCCGAGATAGGTCTCGCCGGTGTAGCTCGGGTGGATGCCGCCCTGCAGGCAGACCTCGGTGGCCCCCTGCTGCGCCGCCTCGACGGCGCGGGCGGCGACCTCCTCGGGCGGCAGGACGTAGGGATGGTCGCGCGTGCCCGCTTTGGTCGAGGTCTTGGAGAAGGCGCAGAAGCCGCAGCTGTAGGTGCAGATGTTGGTGTAGTTGATATTGCGGTTGACCACATAGGTGACCGCATCGCCCTTGACCTGGGCCCGCAGCGCATCGGCCGCCCGCGCCACTGCCTCCGCGTGCGCCCCGCGCGCCTGGAACAGCGCGACGATTTCCGCCTCGGAAAGCTCCGCCCCGCCCGCGGCGCGCGCCAGGATGCGGTCGAGGGCGTGGCTCTTCGACAGGCTGGGCGCGCCGCCGAGCGCCGCCTTCACCGTGCCGGGCGGGGACTCGGCCGACCCCGGGCTCCAGGCGCAGTCGCGCCCCAGGCCCTCGCTGTCGCCGAGCTTGGCGACCGGGGCGCGCAACTTGGCGTCCAGCCATTCGCCGGCGGCGCGCACATAGCGCGGATAGACGGTCAGGCGCTCGACCAGCGGCCGGCCGGCGCGGGCGCAGACCTCCGCCAGCGCCTCGATCTGCGGCCACGGCGCCTCGGGGTTCACGTGGTCGATGGTGACCGGCGAGATCCCGCCCCAGTCGTCGACGCCGGCGTCGAGCAGCTCCGCGAGCCGCTCGTCGTTGAGGTTCGGCGGCGCCTGCACCGAGACCTCGTCGTCCAGCACGATACGCGCCCAGGCGATGGCGCGGTAGAGGTCCGCGTCCGCGGGCTCCGTGGCGGCGGCCATCTTGGTGTCGGCCTTGGCCCGGAAGTTCTGGACGATGACCTCCTGCAGGTGCCCGTGGCGGCGGTGCAGGTCGCGCAGGACGAGCAGGGATTCCAGCCGCTCCTCGTCCGTCTCGCCGATGCCGATCAGGATGCCGCTGGTCACCGGCACGCGCGCCTCGCCGGCGGCGTCCAGGGAGGCGATGCGGACCGCCGGCTGCTTGTCGGGCGAGCCGAAGTGCGGGCCGCCCCGCGCGCAGAGCCGCTCGGAGCTGCTCTCCAGCATGAGGCCCGCGGAGGCCGAGACCGCGCGCAGGCGGCGGTAGTCCTCGCCCGTCAGGACGCCGGCGTTGATGTGCGGCAGGAGCCCCGTCTCGCGCAGCACCAGGCCCGCGACGTGCTCGAGGTAGTCGACCGTGCGCTCGAACCCGAAGGCGGCCAACGCCTCGCGGGCGGCGGCGTAGCGCCGCTCCGGCGCGTCGCCGAGAGTGAACAGCGCCTCCTTGCAGCCCATCGCCCGTCCGCGCCGGGCGATGTCGAGCACCTGGTCGGGCGACAGGTAGGGGTGCGCCAGCTCCCGCGGCGCCTTGGCGAAGGTGCAGTAGTGGCAGACATCCGCGCACAGCTGGGTGAGCGGGATGAACACCTTGCGCGAATAGGTGGTCCGCGCCTGCCCGCGCGCGTCGCGCCGGGCGCGGGCCTCGGCGAGCAGGGCTTCCGTCGGGGCGCTGAGGAGCCGGCGCTTCAG
>CBJNAS010000091.1:0-10039 GCA_966434565.1 uncultured Phenylobacterium sp. | reverse complement strand
GCGCGATGGTGCCGGGGAAGCCCAGATGGTGCTGCGCCATGCCGATGTTGAAGGTGGGCGCCACCAGCAGGTCGGCGGTCTTCTGCGCCTCGTGGGCGATAATCTCGGGGCACATCCAGTCCGTGCCCAGGAGGCCGGTGGGCCCGTGCTGCTCGTTCGAGCCGATCGGGACCACGACGGTCTGCGAGCGCGTCAGCCAGGTCTCGATCTCCATCCAGGTGGACTTGTGGAGCAGCATGGTCGGTTTCCGTCCTCTTCGCGGCCGGCATAGTCGCTTCGTGGCCTGGCGGTAAATCAAAACGGCGCCTCCTGCACGTCCCCGACCGGCTGGCGGCGCGGAAAATTACACGCCGAAGGTGCGAAGGTTTGGGCTGCGCCGAGGCGGTTGTTTTCCAGACGCGCGGCCGCCCGGAGCTGGACGACGCCCGCGGTATGACCGCGGTAGGGCCAGGCCTGCGGAGCCGGTGTTCTGAGATCTCCATGCGGCTGCGACGGCTTCGGCTGCGTGCGGCGGCTGCGTATCTGCTCGTCTTTTGAAAAATATAGCGCGATGTGTTCTAGTATAACCGCAACGATGCTCCGCAATTTCTCAAAGTATGTCCGCCATAACAAGCTAAACGTTCTCAAAAAGATATCGTGGTTATCACGACCAATGGCCCGTTAACAATATTTTATAAATATATACTCCATTTCGAGGAACAGCCCAATCTGGGCGGAGGGGAATGTTTGTGCTTCAGAGCAAAATGCTTAGACAGCCAAGTAAACTATTCGGGGCGGCGATCACCGCCTTGACCATCGCAGGGTCGGAGCCGGCGCACGCCGATCCGGCGAAGGACCTGCAGGTCGCCGGCCGGGCGCTGACCTTTCTGGAGAACGCGCCGGCGGGCCACGCCGTGCTCGGCGTCGTCTACGATCCGGCCAAGCCAGGTTCGGTGGCCGAGAAGAACGCGGTCATGGCGGCCCTCGGCGGCGGCTACGGCGCGGGCGCGGTCACCCTGACCGGCAAGCCGGTCGAGGTCGAGGAGGTTGGCGGCGTGAGCGGCGTGGTCGCGCTCTACGTCACCTCGGGGGTGAACTACGGCGCGGTCGGCGCCCAGGCCAAGACGCGCAAGCTGGTGACGATCGGCTCCGCCGGCGCCTGCGTCCAGTCGGGCGCCTGCGTCATGGGCGTGACCACCGAGCCCAAGGTGGAGATCACCGTGAACCGCGCCGCGGCGGCCGCCGTCGGGGCCGTCTTCAAGGCGGCCTTTCGCATGATGATCAAAGAGATTTGACGGCAGAAAGCTCAGTCACATGAAAAATAGATGTTTTCTCGCCGCCGGCGCCGCCGGTCTGGCGCTCGCCGTAGCCCTTCCCGCGGCCGCCCAGTCGATCGACTACGGCTCCCTGGAGCAGGTGTTCGACGAGCCCGTCACCACCAGCGCCACCGGCTCGCCGCAGCGCGCCAGCCAGGCGCCGGCGGATATGGACATCATCAGCGCCGCCGAGATCCAGCGCTCCGGCGCGACCGACCTGCCGACGATCCTGTCGCGGGTCGCGGGCGTCGATGTCTACGCCTGGGGGGCGGGCGCGGCCGACGTCGGCGTGCGCGGCTACAACGCCCCGCAGAATCCGCGCCTCTTGGTGCTCGTCAACGGCCGCCAAGTGTATCTCGATTTCTACGGCTACACGGCCTGGTCGACCCTGCCCGTGCGGCTCGAGGAAATCCGGCAGATCGAGGTGATCAAGGGTCCCAACGCCGCCCTGTTCGGGTTCAACGCGGTCTCCGGCGTCATCAACATCATCACCTACAATCCCAAGTACGACGCCAAGAGCTTCGCCTCGGTCCGCGGCGGCTCGGAGGCCTATCGCGAAGCCTCGCTCGGCCAGACGATCCGCCTGGGCGACCGCTTCGCGGCGCGCCTGACCGGCGGGGCCTCCAAGCAGCACGCCTTCAAGGACACGCTCGGCGACGTGAGCGGCTTCAGCGGGCTGGAGGCGCTTGGGTCTTCGGTCGAGCGCCTGACCGCGAACGTCGACACGGTGACTCGTCTCGCCGACAAGCTCGAACTGCGCGTCGAGGGCGCCTGGTCACACGAACGCCAGAACGACATGGTCTCGGCAGGCGCCTACCTGCCGGTCGAATATCTGGTGACGGGCCTCAAGGGCGCCCTCTACTGGGACAGCTTCGCCGGGGCCGTCCAGCTGCAAGGCTACCAGAACCGATCCTCGGCCAAGTTCGGCGGGGGCGAGGCGCTGAACAACATAGTCAGCGTCGTCGGCGCTCAGGACCTGTTCAAGCTCGGCGCCGGTCACACGGTCCGAATCTCGGCCGAGTACCGCAAGACCGACCTGCCGCTGCGAGGCGGCGGCATCTTCGGCTATGAGGTGAAATCGGCCTCGGCCATGTGGAACTGGCAGGCGCTGGAGAAGCTGAGCCTCACCGCCGCTGCGCGTTACGACGACCTGCGCACGTGGCGCGCGGGCCCCATCCCATCCGGCCTGCCGGTGACCAACAGCTTGTTCGCGCGCCGGATCACCATGCCGAGCTACAACGCCGCCGCGGTCTGGCAGGCCACCGAGCTCGACGCCTTCCGGGCGACCTTCGCCAGGGGCGCGCAAATCCCGTCGCTCGAGGGCCTCGCCTTCCAGTCGGTCATTTCGCCCGGCGCCATCTACATCGGCAACCCCACTCTGGAGCCGACGGTCGTCACCAACTACGGCCTGGCCTACGACCGCGCCATTCCACAGATCCATGGGTCGGCGAGCCTGCGGCTGTTCTACCAGAAGTCCCGCGACATCAGCGGCCAGCCGGACCTCCATACACCCGATTACGTCCTGCCGCTGGCGGTCTTCACCTTCCGGAACCTCGGCGACTCCGACATGCGCGGCGTCGAAGCCACGGCGAAGGGCGCCTACGCGAGCGGGCTGCGCTGGAGCGCCAACTACGCCTATACGGATGTGGCCGACCACCCGCGCGCCGGCGAGGACCTGTTCGCCCACAACGCGGCCTATGCGCTGACCACGCCGAAGCATCGCGCCAACCTGAACCTCGGCTGGGATCGCGGCCCCTGGAGCGTCGACGGCTTCCTGCGCGTCCAGAGCAAGATGATCGGCCACTCGCCGGCGATCAGCCTGCCCACCACCCCGGTCGAGGTCGGCGCCTACGCCAGCCTCTCCGCCCGGGCCGCCTACGCCTTCGGCCACGGTGTCACGGTAGCACTCAGCGGTCAGAACCTCGGAGAGACCCGCCAGCGGCAGACCTCCGCCCTGCCGGTCGAACGCCGTGTGTTCCTGAGCCTCGCCAAGACCTGGTGATCCAGTCCCGGCCCCGCCTTCGAGCGGGGCCGGCCGCAAATTCGGGAGACCGAGATGAAATCGCTTCGCTTCGCCGACCTCTCGCTGATGGTGAAGATGGCGCTCGCGCCAGCTTTCGCCGTGATCGTGCTGGCCGGGGTGTCCGCCGGCGGCTTCTACGCCCAGCAACTGCAGGGCAGGGCCCTGGACCACGTCGTCCAGCACGACATGAGCGTCAGCCTCCAGCTCGCCGCCATCTCCAAACGGATCACGGCCGCACACCTGCAGATCTACCAGCTGCTCACCGACCAAGCGCAGCACCCGGGCGGAGCCGCGACCGGCGCCGCCGCGAAGATGCAGGCCCTGCTGGCCGAGGTGGACGGGATCAAGGGCGATCTGGCGAAGCTCAAGGGCGAGATCCCGGCCGACCAGCAGGCCAATTTCGCCAAGGTGACCAAGGATCTCAGCGACTATCGCGGGGGCATCGAGGTGGTGGGCTCGATGCTGGGCGTCGACTTCAACACCGCCGCCTCCTTCGTCCAGCCGTTCGAGGAGCAGTATGTGCGGATGACCGACAACCTGGAGGCCGTGGTCAAGGCCGTCCAGGCGGGCGCGGCGCAGCAGGCCACGGCCAGCGCGGCGGAGGCCAAGTTGGTCGGCGAGGCGGTGCTGGCGGGCTCGCTCGTCACCCTGCTGGCGGTGATCGGCCTGTCGGCCGCCAACATCCTGGGCGTCCGCAAGGGCATCGACGACATCGCCGGAGCGACCGAGAAACTGGCCGGCGGCGACCACGGTGTCGACACCGAGCGCCTGCAGCGCAAGGACGAGCTGGGCGCCATCGTCCGCGGCCTGGCGGTGTTCAAGGAAAACCAGCAGCGCCTGGCGTCAATGCGCCGGGAGCAGGAAGAGATGCAGGCGCGCGAGGCGGCCATGCGCGAGCAGGTCGAGCGCGAGCGCGCCGAGACGCAGGAGCAGCAGGCGGCGGTGGTCCGCGCCCTGGCCAACGGCCTTTCGCGGCTGTCGCACGGGGACCTGACGCACCGGCTGCGCGAGCCCTTCAGCCCCGAGTACGAGCAGCTGCGCGCCGACTTCAACGCCGCCGTCGAGAAGCTGCAGCAAGCCATGCAGGTGATCGCCTCCAACATCTCGCAGATGGGCACGAGCGCCGACGAGATCGCCGGCGCCTCGGACGACCTGTCGCGGCGCACCGAGCAGCAGGCGGCCAGCCTGGAGGAGACCGCCGCGGCGCTCGACGAAATCACGGCCACGGTGCGCAAGTCCGCCGAGGGCGCCCAGCACGCCCGCGCCGCGGTGCAGACCGCCCGGACCGGCGCGACCCAGGGCGGCGAGGTGGTGCGCCGCGCGGTCCAGGCCATGGGCGAGATCGAGAAGTCGGCCGGCCAGATCAGCCAGATCATCGGGGTGATCGACGAGATCGCCTTCCAGACCAACCTGCTGGCGCTCAACGCCGGGGTCGAGGCCGCCCGCGCCGGCGAGGCCGGCAAGGGCTTCGCCGTCGTCGCCTCCGAGGTCCGCGCCCTGGCCCAGCGCTCGGCCGACGCGGCCAAGGAAATCAAGGCCCTGATCTCGGCCTCCAGCCAGCAGGTCGGCGAGGGCGTCGACCTGGTCGGCAAGACCGGCGAGGCGCTGCAGCACATCGTGGCCCAGGTCGAACAGATCGACCTCCTGGTCTCGGAGATCGCCGCCTCGTCCCAGGAGCAGGCCACCGGCCTCGCCCAGGTCAACAGCGCGGTCAACCAGATGGACCAGGTCACCCAGCAGAACGCCGCCATGGTGGAACAGTCCACCGCCGCCACCCATTCGCTGCGCGGCGAGGCGGACGAGCTGCGCCGCCTGATCAGCGAGTTCCGCACCAGCGAGGCCGCCGCCCGGCCCGCACAGGCGACCTCGGCCTCGCAGCCAACGCCCTCGGAACCGCGGCGGATGACCGAGCGCCTGCGCCGAGCCTACGGCGGCGGCGCGACCGCCGCCAAGACCGCGGCCTGGGAGGAGTTCTGAGACGGCTCGACGTCATCGTATGCACGGCAGTGCGCGGGAGGCGGGCGGGGTCGGCGCCGAATGCAGTTCGTCGGCAAGCCCGGTGCGAGCACCCCATCCCAAACCCTTCCCCATCGAGGGGCAGTGCCTCAACGCGTTTTCCTGTCTCAGGTGCGTGCAAATGTCGCGCGATTGGCCTACCTCAGCGGCAGGGCCGCTTGAGATTGAAGGAGACGCGTCATGGCGCTGCGCCTGGGCGATATCGCCCCTGACTTCACGCAGGATTCCACCGAGGGTCCGCTGCATTTCTACGACTGGGCCGGCGACAGCTGGGTCGTGCTGCTCTCGCACCCGAAGGACTACACCCCGGTCTGCACCACCGAGCTCGGGCTGGTGTCCAAGCTGAAGGGCGAGTTCGACAAGCGGGGGGTCAAAGTGATCGGTCTTTCGGTCGACCCGACCGACAGTCACGAGGGCTGGGCCAGGGACATCGAGGAGACGCAAGGGGCGAGGCTCAACTTCCCCCTGATCGCCGATCACGACCGCAAGGTTTCTGACCTCTACGGCATGATCCACCCGAACGCCTCGGATACGCTGACCGTGCGCTCGGTGTTCGTCATCGACCCGAACAAGAAGGTCCGGCTGACCCTGACCTATCCGGCCTCGACCGGCCGCAACTTCGACGAGCTGCTGCGGGTGATCGACAGCCTGCAGCTGACCGACAAGCACAAGGTCGCCACGCCCGGCAACTGGAAGCAGGGCGAGGACGTGATCATCGTCCCCTCGCTCAGCAACGAAGACGCCAAGACCCTCTTCCCCGGCGGCTGGGACGAGCAGAAGCCCTATCTGCGGGTCACCAAGCAGCCGGCCTGAGGCGGGCTACGAGCGGGCCTTTTTCGCAGGCTCCAGGGAGACCGGAATGGTGAAGCCGGCGGGCGCCATGCCGACCAGGCGCCAGCCGGCCGCCTCCTTGGCGAAGGTGAGCAGGCAGGGCTCGTCCGGCGGGCCGCCGTGCAGGCACACCCGCCCGGTGGCCGCCGGCTTCAGCAGCGCGGCCGCCTCAGTCTGCGTCGGCGCCGCCGGCAGCGGCGCGCCGGATCCCGCCTGCACCATGCGGAACGCGTCCGGGGTGATCATGCGGTCGAGCGCGTGGTCCGAGGCGCCGCCCTCCACCGAGAGCGTGTTGGCCTGGGCCACCGCCATCAGCTGGCGGCGAAGGTCGGCGCGCACGGCCGGGCGGTCGACCACGCCGTCGAAGCCCTTGAGGTCCCCCGACCAGGCGGCCGCCAGCAGGGCGTGGGCGGCGTCGGCCGCGCCGTCATCCTGCGGCCTGCGGGCGCAGGCCTGCGCCGACAGAACCAGGGCGGCCAGCGCCGCGACCCTGAGCGTGCGAGAGATCCTGAGCGTGCGAAGCATGGGCGCGGACCATGGCGACGCTGGTGGCCCCCCGCAAGCTGAGCCATAGGCTCAGGTTGCGCCATTCACCGTCCGCCCGCTATTCGTCCCCAGCTTTTCACAAGGCGGGCTCGGGAGCGGCGGCGGATGATGGAGGCGGGAACCAGGGCCAGGGCCGGCGCGGGCGGGGCCATTCGCGCCTACGATCCCACGCGCCCGCTGTTCTCGCTGCATGTGCCCAAGACGGCGGGCGCAAGCTTCCGCCAGGATCTCGAAGCCTGGTTCGGTCCGGACCGGCTGGCGCTGCACTACCGGGGCGACCAGGGCGAGGCGCCGGCGCGCGCGGCGCTGTCGGCGGGGCTCTGCGTCCACGGCCACTTCAACCGGCTGCGCGGCATCGGCGTGCGCCAGTACTACCCCGAGGCCGACCAGTTCATCGTCCTGCTGCGCGATCCGTTCGACCGGTTCGTCTCCGCCTGGCGCTACCTGCACTTCCAGATCCGCAGCGGCGTGTCCGCGCCCGAGTTCGCCGACCGGCCGGACCTGGAGGACTGGCTGGACCGCCGCCGCCGCGCCGCGGAGGCTGGCGAGGATCCCTTCTCCTTCCTGGCCCAGCTCGCCGATCCCACGGATCCGGCGGACCCGCCCGCGGTGTTCGGCCCGGAATACCTGGCGGTGGGTGTGACCGAGCGCTACGCCCAGTCGCTCGAGCTCATCGCCGCGGTGCTCGGCCGCACGCCGCCCGAGGCGGTGACCCGGGTCAACCTGGCCAGCGACCCGCACCGGGCGGGCGACCCGACCGAACAGCGTCCGGATCTGCGCCGGGTCTATGAGCGCGCCTTTCCGCTGGAGTACGCGGTCTATGAAGCGGCCGTCGCGAGGCTGGAAGCTGGGCGCCGCGCCCTAGGCCTGTGAACGCCTGACGCCCTGAAGCTCCGGGGGTGATTGCGCCGAAACGCCGCATCCGCATAGTGGCGCCAGATGAGGAGACGCCGATGAGCGACGAGGTATTTCCGGTTCCGGCCGAATGGGCGGATCGGGCGCTGGTCAATGCGCAGACCTACGACGCCGCCGTGCGGCGCGTCGAGGCCGATCCGGAGGGCTACTGGGGCGAGCTGGCGAAGCGGCTCGACTGGATGCACCCGCCGACCGTCATCAAGGACGTCTCCTTCCACCGCGAGGACTTCCGCATCCGCTGGTACGCCGACGGCGTGCTGAACGTCACGGTCAACTGCATCGACCGCCACCTACCGCACCGGGCCGAGGAGATCGCCTTCATCTGGGAGAGCGATGATCCCGAGGTGTGGTCGACCGTCACCTACGGCCGGCTGCATTCCGAAGTCTGCCGCATGGCCAATGTGCTGAAGGCCAAGGGCGTCCAAAAGGGCGACCGGGTCACCATCTACCTGCCGATGATCCCCCAGGCGGCCTTCGCCATGCTGGCCTGCGCGCGGATCGGGGCGATCCATTCGGTGGTGTTCGGCGGCTTCTCGCCCGAGAGCCTGGCCGGCCGCATCCTGGACTGCGATTCCAAGGTGGTCATCACCGCCGACGAGGGCCTGCGCGGCGGCAAGGTGGTGCCGCTGAAGCGCAACGTCGACGAGGCGCTGAAGGAGTGCCCGGGCGTGACCGACGTCATCGTCGTGCGCCGCACCAAGGCCGACGTGCCCATGACGCCCGGCCGCGACGCCTTCTATTCCGACCTCAAGACCACGGTGAGCGACAGCTGCGATCCCGAGCCGATGAACGCCGAGGACCCGCTGTTCATCCTCTATACCTCGGGCTCCACCGGCAAGCCCAAGGGCGTGCTGCACACCACCGGCGGCTATCTCGCCTGGGCGGCCTGGACCCACGAGGCGATCTTCGACTACCGGCCGGGCGAGGTCTTCTGGTGCACCGCCGACGTGGGCTGGGTGACCGGCCACTCCTACATCGTCTACGGCCCGCTGGCGAACGGGGCGACCAGCCTGATCTTCGAGGGCGTTCCCAACTACCCGACCTCCTCGCGGTTCTGGGAAGTCTGCGACAAGCACAAGGTGGAGATCTTCTACACCGCCCCCACCGCCATCCGCGCCCTGATGCGCGAGGGCGAGGAGCCGGTGAAGCGCACCTCGCGCCAGTCGCTGCGCCTGCTGGGCACGGTGGGCGAGCCGATCAATCCGGAAGCCTGGCTGTGGTACCACCGGGTGGTGGGCGAGCGCCGCTGCCCGATCGTCGACACCTGGTGGCAGACCGAGACCGGGGCCACGCTGATGAGCCCGCTGCCGGGCGCCACGGCGCTGAAGCCGGGCTCCTGCACCAAGCCGCTGCCCGGGGTGAAGCCACAGCTGGTGGACGCCAATGGCGCGGTGCTGGAGGGCACGACGAGCGGCAATCTCTGCATCACGGACAGCTGGCCGGGGCAGATGCGCACGGTCTACGGCGATCACGAGCGCTTCGTCACCACCTACTTCACCACCTATCCCGGCAAGTACTTCACCGGCGACGGGGCGCGGCGTGACGAGGACGGCTACTACTGGATCACCGGCCGGGTGGACGACGTGATCAACGTCTCCGGGCACCGCCTGGGCACCGCCGAGATCGAGAGCGCGCTCGTCGCCCACCAGGCGGTCGCCGAGGCCGCGGTGGTCGGCTACCCGCATCCGGTGAAAGGCCAGGGCATCTACTGCTACGTGACCCTGGTGGCCGACGTCGGGCCGAGCGACGTGCTGCAGGCGGACCTGAAGGGCTGGGTGCGCCGCGAGATCGGCCCGTTCGCCGCCCCCGACGTCGTCCAGTTCGCGCCCGGCCTGCCAAAGACCCGCTCCGGCAAGATCATGCGCCGCATCCTGCGCAAGATCGCCGAGGACGACATCGCCAATCTCGGCGACACCTCGACGCTCGCCGATCCCGCGGTGGTCGACGACCTCGTGCAGAACCGGGCGAAGGCCTGAGCGCAACTTGGGGGTCGAGCTTCCGCCCGCCCTGCGCGCCGCGCTGGCGCGAGACCTGGAAGGGGTCTCGCGCAAGGGGCTGGCCGAGCGCGCCGCCCGCGCCTCGGCGGCCTATCGCGCCGGACGCGGCTCGGCGGGCGTCGTCCGGGTGGCCGAGGACGCCCTCGCCTACGCCCTGACCCGGGCGCCGGCGACCTATGCGGCCTGCGCGGCGGTGTTCGCGGAAGCCGCCGCGCGCGCCCCGGCGTTCCGGCCCCGGCGGCTGCTGGACGCCGGCGCCGGCCCCGCGGCGGCGAGCTGGGCGGCGCTGCAGGCCTGGCCGGAGATCGCCGCCGTGACCTGGCTCGACGAGAGCGCGAGCTTCCTCGAGACCGCCGGCCGGCTGGCGGCGCACGGGCCCGCGCCCCTCGCGACGGCCGAGCTGCGCCGGCTCGACC
>CBJNAS010000090.1:0-10191 GCA_966434565.1 uncultured Phenylobacterium sp. | reverse complement strand
AGGTCGCGGTAGAGCTGCATGGAGTCCGCATTGACGATTTCCGCGCCCGCGCTTTCAGCCAGCCGGAGGGCCAGCGCCGACTTGCCGCTTGCCGTGGGCCCGGCGATCAGCCAGATGCGGCGCTGCATGGAACTGGTGCTCACTCTCGTCAGCCCCGACCCGGGGGCGCTGCCGGCCGCCGAGGCCGCCGCGGACCAAGCGCTCGCAAGAGCCGGTCTCGCCGTCAAGGCGCACGAGCCGCTCGGCCCGCGCGCGGTCGACCTCTACCTGGACGGCGACCTCGGCGCAGTCCGCAAGCTGGCGGCCGAGGCGCTCGCCCACCATGCGACGGACGCCGCGGCCCAGCCGGTCGCGGACCGCCGCAAGCGCCTGCTGGTGGCCGACATGGATTCCACCATCATCAATGTCGAGTGCCTCGATGAGCTCGCCGACTTCGCCGGGGTGAAGACCCAGGTGGCCGAGATCACCGAGCGGGCCATGCGTGGCGAGCTGGAGTTCGAGGGCGCGCTCCGCGAGCGGGTCGGCATGCTGAAGGGCCTGGCGCTGGGCGCCCTGCAGGCGGCCTACGACGAGCGGGTGCGGCTCAATCCCGGCGCCCGGACCCTGGTGCGCACCATGGCCCAGAACGGCGCGCGGTGCCTGCTGGTCTCCGGCGGCTTCACCTTCTTCACCGGCCGGGTCGCGGCGGCGGCCGGCTTTCACGCCAACCGGGCCAACACCCTGGTCGAGGCCGACGGCGCCCTGACCGGCCAGGTCGGCGAGCCGATCCTCGGCCGCGAGGCCAAGCTCGCCGCCCTCAAGGAAGAGGCCGAAGCACTCGGCCTGCCGCTCGCCCGCACGCTCGCCATCGGCGACGGCGCCAACGACCTGGCGATGATCCAGGCGGCGGGGCTCGGCGTCGCCTATCGCGCCAAGCCGATCGTCGCGGCCCAGGCCGACGCCAAGGTCGACCATGCGGACCTGACCGCCCTGCTCCATTTCCAGGGCTACCGGGCCTGCGAATTCGTCACGGACTGAGGGCAGGGCGGGCCATGCTCCTTCCCCGCGTCGTCAAGGCCGTGATCTTCGACATGGACGGCCTGCTCGTCGACACCGAGCAGGTGGTGTTCGAGGCGATGTGCGCCGCCGCCCAGGGTGTCGGGCGCGAGATGCCGTTCGAGCTCTTCAAGCGGCTGGTCGGCCTGCCCGGCCACGTCAGCGATCCGATCGTCACCGAGCATTTCGGCGACGACTTCGACCTCCAGGCCTGGCGCGGCGCGGTCTCGCGCCACTTCGACGAGATCGCCGCGGCCGGCGTCGCGCTGAAGGCGGGCGTCGTCGAGCTGCTCGACGTGCTGGACGCGCGCAGCCTGCCCAGGGCGGTGGCCACCTCGTCCACCCGCCAGGCGGTCGACCACAGCCTGGGCCAGCACGGCCTCGTCGAGCGCCTCGGCGCCATCATCAGCCGCGAGCAGCAGCCTCGCCACAAGCCGCACCCCGACCCCTTCCTGAAGGCGGCCGAGGCGATCGGCGTGGCGCCGGAGGACTGCCTGGCCCTGGAAGACTCCCACAACGGCGTCCGCGCCGCCGCAGCCGCCGGGATGATGACCATCATGGTCCCCGACCTGCTCGACCCCACCGACGAGATGCGCGACCTCGCCCTGCACATCGCCGCCGACCTGCACGAGGTGCGGGCGATGCTTGAGCGACAGGGGTAAGCCCTCGCCCCCGAGCGAAGCGAGAGAGGGAGAGGGTTGGGCGAGGGCGGCTCGGCCGGGCAGCGGCCGAAGAGTCGCGCGCCTTGGCCTGCTTGATTCCTCGACGGCGTTCAGCCGCTGCAGCTCCTTCATGGCGATGCTCCCGTGGCGGACGGGATTGTCGCCCGAAGCTTCAGTCGCCGGCCAGGGCCGCCTGCGGCACCTCGATGTCGATCTCCAGGGTCGAGACCTGCGCGCCGCGGTCGAGCTTGACCATCACCTTGTCGCGGTCGATCGGCACGTGGCGGGCGATCACCGCCAGGATCTCGGCCTGCAGGATGGCCACGAGGTCGCGGTCGCCCTCCAGGGCGCGCTCGTGCGCCAGCAGCACCTGCAGCCGGTCGCGGGCCACCGGCGCGGAGCGGTTGCGGTTGAAGAAGCCCAGGAAGCTCATGCCGCGCGCCGCCCGAACAGCCGGCTGATCAGCCCACGGCGTGGCTCGGGCGCGGCGAAGGCCACCTCCTCGCCCAGCAGCCGCCGCGCCGCGTCGGTGTAGGCCCTGGCGGCCGCCGAGGCCGGATTGTGCAGGGTGACCGGCGCGCCGAGGTTGGACGCGGTCAGCACGTCCGGGCTCTCGGCGACGATGCCCAAGAGCGGCACGGCCAGGATCTCCAGCACATCGTCCACCTTCATCATCTCGCCGCGGGCGGCGCGCGCGGGGTCGTAGCGGGTGAGCAGCAGGTGCTTGGAAAGCTTCTCGCCGGCCTCGGCGGCGCGGGTCTTGGCGTCGAGCAGGCCGATGATCCGGTCGCAGTCCCGCACCGACGAGACTTCCGGATTGGCCACCACCACCGCCAGGTCGGCGAAGCGCATGGCCAGCGTCGCGCCCTTCTCGATGCCGGCGGGGCTGTCGCAGATCACCCAGTCGAACCGCTCGCGCAACTCGTCGATCACCCGCGCCACACCGGCCTCGGTCAGCGCGTCCTTGTCCCGCGTCTGCGAGGCAGGCAGCAGCGACAGGGTCTCGCAGCGCTTGTCGCGGATCAGCGCCTGGGCGAGCTTGGCGTCGCCCTGGATCACATTGACCAAGTCGAAGACCACCCGCCGCTCGGCTCCCATGATCAGGTCGAGGTTGCGCAGACCCACGTCGAAATCGACCAGGACAACGTTCTGACCGGCCTGCGCGAGCGCCGCGCCCAAGGCGGCCGAGGAGGTCGTCTTGCCGACGCCCCCCTTGCCCGAGGTGACCACCATGACCTTCGACATGTCCAAGACGCCTTTCGTTCAATAGGTCCTGCGCTCAATCCAGGGCCGAGAGCCGCAGCGCGCCGCGGTCGCACCACACCTGCACGGCGCGGCCCTGCAGGCCGGCGCCCCAGTGCTCGGCGGTGCGGTAGCGCTCGCCGACGCCGACCATCTCGGCCTCCAGCCGGCGACAGAAGATCCGCGCCGTATCACCGGTCCTCAGGCCGGCGATCGCCCGGCCGCGCAGCGACCCGTAGACATGGATCGAGCCGCCGGCGATCACCTCCGCGCCGGAGGCCACCGCGCCCACGATGGTGACGTCGCCGGCTTCGAAGACCACCGACTGGCCGGACCGCACCGGCCGGTCGAGCAGCAGGCTGGGCGTGGCGGCCTCCGCCTCGCGCGGCGCACGCGCCAGCTCGGCCAGGTCGTGGGCGGTGCGGCCGCCGCCGCCCTGCGCCAGCTCCGCCCAGCGCGTGCGCGCCAAGGCGGCCGGCGGGGCCCCTTCGACCACCACCAGCCGCAGGCCGCGCGCCTCCAGCCCCTCGAGGATGATGGCCAGGCCGTCCGGACCGCCGGCGTCCAGCGCCACCGACAGGTCGACGATCACTGGCCTGCGCCGCAGCAGGCCGGAGGCGCGCAACTGCTCGTCGAGGCTGGCGAACCAGGGGGTGATCGGCGATTCGGGCGTCACCAGCAGAGCCATGAGGCTGCGGCCGCGGACGCGGATCGCAGGCGGGACTTCCGACGCAAGCTCGATCATCGGGCTTCGCCCACAGAGGGGCGCCTTGAACAGAAGTGGGCGTTGTCGCGTGGCGCGCCCCGGATGGGCCGACCCGGGATTTTCCGGATCGTCGGCTTCGAGCCGTCGCAACGCCTGAGGTTGCGGGATGCTCGGGCGAGACCTGGGCCAAACTGCGGCGCGGAGGGGGCGGCGGGCGCAAAGCTGGGGACAACTGGCCGGGCGCGTGGGCCTGCCGCGGTTCAACACCTTGGACTTTGACGCGAGGGGCTGTTGACCCAGCCGGGCCGATAAGGCAGCGAACGGCCCCGTGATGATCTCGAACCGCGCCAGCAACCGCATCTGGGCGGCGCTCGCCGGGAGCCTGCTCCTGGCGGCCTGCTCGGGCGATCCCTCCGCCGATCCGCGCGCGGTCGCGCGCGCCCGCATCCAGGCGGAGAACGCGATCATCATCCAGGCGGTGTTCCCGCGCTCGGTCGAGTTCCGCAACGAGCGGATTTTCTTTCGCGGCTCGAAGCCGGTGGTCTGCGGCGAGTTCAACGGGCTCAACCGCAAGGGGGATTACGCGGGCTTCACCCGCTTCTTCGTCGTCGGCGAGGACATCGGCATCGAGGACCGCCACCACGACTTCAGGGACCGCTGGAACGCGACCTGCGCCGGGGTCTGAGGGAAGACGTTCGACACGTGCTCCGCGAGCGCTGAAATCAACCGCTCACTCCCGCGCACCACCCTGAACAAATGCGGTGCGGCTTGTCCTCGCCGCCGTCTCGGGGACGAGCGGAGTCTCAGGGCGGTCACCGCCCCTTGCGGCCGCCCGGGTCGTGGCCGAAGTAGCGGAAGAAGCCGTTGTCCGGCGACAGCACCACTGTCGCCCCGCCGTCGGCGAGCGCGGTGTCATAGGCCTCCAGCGAGCGGAAGAAGCTGGCGAAGGCCGGGTCGCGGCCGAAGCTCTGGGCGAAGATGCGGGTGCGCTGAGCGTCGCCTTCGCCGCGGGTGGATTCCGCCTGCTCGGTGGCGGTGGCCAGGGTGATGGCCACATCCTTGTCGGCGCCGGCGATGATCTCACGCTTCTTCTGCTCGCCCACCGCCCGGATCTGCGCCGCCTCCTGCTGGCGGGCGGTCTGCATGCGCCGGTAGACCGCGGCCTGGTTGGCGGCAGGCAGGTCGGCGCGCTTGATGCGAAGGTCGATCACCTCGATGCCGAAGCGGCCGGCGGCGGCGCGCCTGGCGACGTCGGCGCGGGTCTGGGCCATCAGCTCGGCCCTGCGGCCCGAGATGATGTCGCTGGAGGAAGCCTGGCCCAGCACCTGGCGCAGGGCCGAATTGACCAGCGGCTCCAGCCGCGCCACCGCGGTGTGGTCGTCGCGCAGGGTGCGGTAGAACTGCAGCGGGTCGGCGATCCGGTAGCGCAGGAAGGCGTCGACCACGAGCCGCTCCTGGTCGGCGGCGATGATCTCCTCCTGGTCCGCCTCCAGCCCGAGGTTGCGCCGGTCGAACCTGATCACCTGCTCCAGGAAGGGCTTCTTCAGGTGAAGCCCCGCGCCGCCGTCCGCGCCCAGGGCGTGGATCACTCGCACCGGCTCGCCGAAGCGCAGGACGACCGCCTCCTCGCGCTGGCCGACCACGAAAAAAGTCGCGTTCAGCACCACCAGGGCTGCGAAGGCGAGGCCGGCCCACAGCATGAGGCCGCGGCGGGTCATTGGCCGGCCCCCTTCTGGTCGCCGCCGCCCTGGGATGGCGCCGGGGTCTGTGGCGCGGCCTGCGGCTGGGCCGGTGCGGCGGCCTGTTCGGCGGCGGGCTTGCGCTGGAACAGGTCGGGCGGCAGCACCACCGGGGCGGTGACCCCCTTGCCGCCGGAGATGATCACCTTGTTCGACTTGGCCAGCACCCGTTCCATGGTCTCGAGATAGAGCCGTTCGCGGGTCACCGCCGGGGCGTGGCGGTATTCGGCCTCGATCTGGTTGAAGCGCGAAGCCTCGCCCGCGGCCTCGCGCACCGCCTGCTCGCGGTAGCCCTGGGCCGACTGGATGATCCGGGCGGCGTCGCCCTTGGCCTCGGCCACCACGCGGTTGCGATAGGCGTTGGCTTCGTTGACGGCGGACTCGGCGTCCTGGCCGGCGTTGGCCACATCGCGGAAGGCGGCGACCGCCTCCTGGGGCGGATTGGCCGAGCGGATCTGCACCTCGACGACGTTGATCCCGGCGCCCCAGGATTCCAGTGTCTTCTGCATCAGCTCGGCGGCCTCGATCTGGGCCTTGCCGCGCCCGGTGGTGAGCAGGTCCTGCAAGGGCATCTTGCCCACCACCTCGCGCATGGCGCTCTCGGCCACCGCCTTGACCGCCTCGTCCGGGTTGCGCGTCGCGAAGAGGTAGCGGGCGGCGTCGGCCACGCGCCAGGTGACGCTGAAGTCGAGGTTGATGATGTTCTCGTCCCCGGTGAGCATCAGGCTCTCCTGGGGCACGTCGGCGTCCGCCGAGCCGCCGATGTCGATACGGTTGAGCGAGGTTACCGCCACCTTGTCCACGCCCTCGATCGGCGCAGGCAGGTGATAGCGCAGGCCGGGGCTCTCCTGGCGCGTGTAGGCGCCGAATGTGGTGACCACCGCCTCCTCGTTCGGCTGGACCACATAGAGGCCGGAGAGCGCCCACAGCCCCGCCACGACGCCGCCGATCACGCCGAACGCGCCTGGGCGCAGGCCGCCGCCCGGCCGGCTGAACCAGCGGCGCAGTCGCAGGCCGAGGCGTTCCACACCGGGGCCGAGATCGGGGCCTTCAGGGCGCTGCGGACCGCCCCGGCCGCCGCCGCCTTCGTCCTGCGGCCGCCGGGGCGGCGGCTCGCGGCGCTCTTCCTCGGGCGGCGGAGCGCCCCAGGGGCCAGGATTGGCGTTGTCGTTCCAAGGCATCAGCCGCGTCGCGTCTTGGTCAAACTAACATCCAGGGCGCGGCCTGTCGCGCAAACCCCCATGGGCTTGTAAACGGGCGCAATCCGCCGGATATGAAACCGCTTCAATGCCAAAGCAAGTCAAAGGCGTCATGAGCGACGGACCCGTCCCCGACCGCGCAGCTGTCCTCTCGGCGCTGGACGCGGTGATAGACCCGGTGAGCGGCCGCGGCCTGGCGAGCGCCGGCCTGGTGCGAGGGCTCTCGCTGCGGGCCGGCCGCGCGGGCTTCATGCTGGAAGTACCCGAGGCCGACATCGCCCTCTACCAGCCGGTGCGCGAGGCGGCTGAGGCCGCGCTGACGGGCATGAGCGGTGTGGAGAAGGCCCAGGTCGTGCTGACGGCCGAGCACGCCGCGCCGGCCGCCCCGCAGGGAGCGCGCAAGGCTCGCGTCGCCGAGGATCCGCAGGCCAGGCTGCGCCCGATGCCGGAGGCCGAGCGTGCGCCGCACGTCGGCAAGGTGATCGCCGTCGCCAGCGGCAAGGGCGGTGTCGGCAAGTCCACCGTGGCGGTCAACCTGGCGGTGGCCTTCGCCCGAATGGGCCTCGCCGCCGGCCTGCTCGACGCGGACATCTACGGCCCCTCGGCGCCGCACATGCTGGGCGTCGAAGGCGAGCCGACCTTCGATGCGGAGAAGCGCCTCAATCCGCTGGAGGCCTGGGGCGTGAAGGTGATGTCGATCGGCTTCATCGTCGAGCCGGGGGACGCGGCCATCTGGCGGGGCCCGATGGCCTCCTCGGCCGTCCGCACCCTCATGGGCGCCAACTGGGGGAGCGCCGGGGCGCCGCTCGACGTGCTGGTGGTCGACCTGCCGCCCGGCACCGGCGACATCCAGCTGACCCTGGTGCAGCGGCTGAAGCTCGACGGGGTGGTGATCGTCTCCACGCCCCAGGAGATCGCCCTGATCGACGCCCGTCGCGCCGCCGCCATGTTCGCCAAGACCGGAACCCCGATCCTGGGCGTGGTGGAGAACATGGCCTGGTTCGCCGACCCGGCCACCGGCGCGCGCATCCCGATCTTCGGCGAGGGCGGCGCCGCGGCGGAGGCCAAACGTCTGGGCGTCCCGCTGCTGGGCCAGACGCCGATCGAGGTGGCGCTGCGCGAGGCCTGCGACACCGGCCGCCCGCTGGTCGCCACCGCGCCGGAGAGCGCCGCGGCGAAGGTGTTCATGGAGATGGCGAGGAGGTTGGCCGCTGTCTCCGCTCATCCCGACGATAGCCGGGACCCGAGCTGAGCTTCAGAGCCGCCCGTCCAGCCTCTCCAGCTGGCGACGGATCTCGGCGTGGCGGGCGCGGTCGAGCTTGTAGCCCAGGAAGCAGAGGCCGCCCGCCATGACGAAGACGATCGGGCCGGACAGGAAGGCGATCTCCAGCCCGCGCAGGGCGGCCGGGCTGTTGACCGCGCCCTCGTGCGCATCGAAGCCGATCTCGCTCAGCACGCGGAAGGTCAGGAAGATACCCGCGGAGGCGGCGAGCTTGGTGGTGGCGTTGGTCAGGGCGAAGATCAGGCCTGTCTGCTCGCGGCCGGTCTCCAGGCGGGCCTCGTCGGCGATGTCGGCGGCGAGCGCGCGCAACGACACCAGGAAGCCGGTGAAGGCCGCCCCGGTCAGCAGCATCAGCGGGACCACCGCGGCGAAGCGGCCGTAAGGGACAACCGGCGCCCCCAAGAGCCCGAGGGAGTAGACGCTGGTGCAGACAATCAGGGCCCGGTGCTTGCCCAGCCGGTGGGAGAGCCAGGCCGCGGCTGGGGCGCCGGCGAAGCCAGCGGCGACATAGATCAGCAGCAGCAGGTTGGCCTGGCCCGCGTCGAAGCCGCGCCGGGTGGTGAAATAGAAGAGGTAGAGCGCCGCCATCCACTGCGGCCCCAGCTGGATGCAGAGGTCCGACACCAGCAGGCGCACGACGTTCGGCCGGCCCAGCAGCCGGCCGTAGTCGGCCAGCGTGAACCGCGCGGCTTCGTCCGGGGCGACCGGCTCCGGGGTGCGTGCGGTCATCAGCAGGGTGGTGAGCGGGGCGGCGATGATCACGAACGAGATCATCGCCTCGACGCCTTCGGCCTCGCTGTGACCGAGCTTCTGCATGGCGACCGGCACGACCAGCACGGCGATTGCGCCGGCGACCCCCATGCCCGCGATGACCGCGAAGATCCGCGCGCGCTGCTCATAGGCCGGCGCGATATGCGCCGCCCACGCCAGCTGGGAGAGGAACATGGCCGAATAGCCGATGAACATCACCAGCAGCACGGCCACCAGCCAGGCCTCGCTCACCGCGCCCGGCGGATGCATCAGCACATAGAGCGCCGCCATCACGACCGGAGCGCCGAACAGCGCCCAGGGCCGGTAGCGCCCCAACCGGGTGCGGGTGCGGTCCATCAGCAGCCCCAGCGCCGGGTCCAGCGGCACGTCGATCGCCCGCACCAGGGCGAAGGCCGCGCCCACCGCCGCCAGGCTGAGCCCCATGTGGCTGGCGAAATAGCGCGGCAGGTGGACGCTCAGCGCCACCTGCAGGGCGAAGATCGCGATGTTGGTCGAGGCGAAGGCGAAGAGCGTCGGCAGGGAGAGCGCGCGCCCCGGTGCGGTCGCCTTCACCTGTCCTGTCTCCTCGCGCCGCGGTTCCCGCTCAGCTTTCGCATGCCCCGAAGGCCTCGCAAAGGCCGCGCCGCTCAGGTGTGGGGTCAAGGACGTGCTGCCCAACGCCGCCGCCCACGTGCTCGCCTCGGCGGGCATCAATGTCGCAGGCTGCCGCGTGCTGGTCCCCGAGCGCCGCAGCGAGGTCATCGGCCTGGTCTGGAAGGCGATGGCGGTGGGCTTCCTGGCGACCTGCCTGACCGCCTCCCTGGTAGGCGCCCTGCCGCAACAGCTGTTCAGCTGACGGGCGCCCGAAGCGCCGCCGTATGCCTCGCGCCACGAGGTATGCGCAACTCCGTAGAGGTCCGGAGTAGGAAGGGGGCGGCTCGGCCGTGTATCCGGCCCCGCGTCTCTCGCAAGGATACGCTTTCATGACCCAGCCGTTGTCGCCCCAGACCATCGCCACCGTGAAGGCCACCGCGCCCGTGCTCGTCCGGCACGGCCTGGCGATCACCAAGCGCATGTACGAGCGCCTGTTCGCCGACCCGGAGATCGAGGCCCTGTTCGACGCCGCCGCCCAGGAGAGCGGGGAGCAGCCCGAGCGCCTGGCCGCCGCCATCGTCGCCTTCGCCCAGAACGTCGACAACCTGCCGGCGCTGGCCGGGGCGGTGGAGCGCATGGCCGCCCACCACGTGGAGACCAAGGTCAAGCCGGAGCACTATCCGGCCGTCGCCGAGGCGCTGCTGCCGGCGATCCGCGACGTGCTGGGTGAGGCCGCCACCGACGAGGTGCTGAGCGCGTGGGGCGAGGCCTACTGGTTCCTGGCCGATATCCTGATCAAGCGCGAGGCCCAGCTCTACGCCGGAGAGCCCGAGCCGGCGTAAGCTTTCCCTCCCCATGAAGGCTACGGCATTTCCACAACTCGGCTACGAGGCCTGAACACCCCCTCAGTCGCCTTCGGCGACAGCTCCCCCGCTGCGCGGTGGAGTATCTTGGCGCTCCAGATCCTCCACCGCGCAGCGGG
>CBJNAS010000089.1:0-10234 GCA_966434565.1 uncultured Phenylobacterium sp. | reverse complement strand
CGTTGACGTAGGTGCCGGTAGTCGATCCCATGTCCTCGATGTACATCACGCGCCGCGGCCGCGTCTCGGCCTGGTCTGCCAGGGGCAGGCCTACAAGGAGGTGCTGGAGGCGCTTACGGCGATGGGCCTTACCCTCGCGGAGGCCGCCGCCCTCGGGGTCGCCATCTACAAGGTGGGCATGCCCTGGCCGCTGGAGCCCCAGGGCCTGAAGAGCTTCGCCGCCGGCCTGGAAACCCTGATGGTCATCGAGCACAAGCGCCCGCTCGTCGAGACCCAGGCGCGCGCGGCGCTCTACGACCTGCCGGCGCAGGCCCGGCCCCGGATCATCGGCAAGACCGACGAGCGCGGCCACCCGCTGCTGTCGGACACCGGGGCGCTCTCCACCGCCGAGATCGCGCTCGCCATCGCCGACCGCCTGCCGGCCGGGCCGCACATGGAGCGGGTGCACGACTATCTGGACCGCGTCTCGGCCGCCTCCATGGCCGCGGTCAGCCTGGCCGCCGACCAGCAGCGCAAGCCCTATTTCTGCTCCGGCTGTCCGCACAACACCTCGACCCGCCTGCCGGAGGGCTCGCGGGCGCTGGCGGGCATCGGCTGCCACTACATGGCCAGCTTCAACGATCCGCAGACGGACCTCACCAGCCACATGGGCGCGGAGGGGCTGACCTGGGCGGGGGCGGCGCCCTTCACCGAAGAGAAGCACGTCTTCGTCAACCTGGGCGACGGCACCTACAACCACTCCGGCTCGCTCGCCATCCGCGGCTCCATCGCCATGGGGTCGAACGTCACCTACAAGCTCCTGTTCAACGACGCGGTCGCCATGACCGGAGGCCAGCAGCCGGAGAGCGGCTTCACCGTCGCCCAGATCACCCGCCAGCTGGCGGCCGAGGGCGTGGCGAAGATCGTCGTGGTGGCCGTCGAGCCCGAGCGCTACGCGCAGGCCACCGACCTGGCGCCCGGCGTCGAGGTGCGTCCGCGCCGCGAGCTGATGAAGACCCAGCGCGAGCTGCGCGAGATCCCAGGCGTCACGGTGCTGATCTACGACCAGGTCTGCGCCACCGAGAAGCGCCGGCGGCGCAAGCGGGGGACCATGCCGGCGGCGACGAAGCGGGTGATGATCAACCCGCTGGTCTGCGAGGGCTGCGGCGACTGCTCCCGGGCCTCGCATTGCGTCTCGGTCGAGCCGCTGGATACCGAGTTCGGCCGCAAGCGGACGATCAACCAGTCGAGCTGCAACCAGGACTACAGCTGCCTGGACGGCTTCTGTCCCTCCTTCGTCACCCTGGAGGGCGCCGAGAACGCCCATGTCCACGCCCGGCCGGCGCTGACGGCCGATTCCACGCCGCTGCCCGCCTTCGAGCCCTTCGCGGGGGTGAAGAACATCGTCTTCACCGGGGTGGGGGGCACCGGCGTCACCACCGTCGCCTCCATCCTGGCGATGGCCGCCCACGTCGACGGCCGCGCCGCCTCGGTGGTCGACATGACCGGCCTGGCGCAGAAGGGCGGCGCCGTGTTCAGCCACGTGCGCATCGGCGAGACCGAGCAGACCGTGGTGGGCGGGCGCATCCCTTCGGCCAGCGCCCATGTGCTGATCGCCTGCGACATCCTGGTGGCGGCGGGCGCCGATGCGCTGGCGCTCTACGC
The DNA here is from genome assembly GCA_966434565.1 of uncultured Phenylobacterium sp. Taxonomy (GTDB): domain Bacteria; phylum Pseudomonadota; class Alphaproteobacteria; order Caulobacterales; family Caulobacteraceae; genus Phenylobacterium. The sequence goes on along the minus strand of CBJNAS010000089.1, from coordinate 8,590 downwards.
CAAGGACCGCACCGTGGCGGTCGGCAACGGCGAGTTCCAGCCCACCGCCGACTTCATCACCGACCGCGACGTGCGCTTCGACGCCGAGGCCGAGGCCCGGCGGATCGCGGCGGCGACCAAGTCCTACGATTCGGCGCCGGCCCACGGCCTGGCCGAGCGCGAGCTGGGCGACGCCATCTACGCCAACATGATCATGCTGGGCTTCGCCTGGCAGAAGGGTGTGATTCCGGTCTCCAGCCGCGCCCTCTACCGCGCCATCCGGCTGAACGGGGTGGACGCCGAGACCAACCTGCAGGCCTTCGAGCTGGGCCGCCGGGCGGCCATCGCCCCGCACGACCTGGCCGAGACGCATCACCCGGCGACGCCCGAGACCATGCCGCTGGACGCGCTGATCGCCCATCGCGCGCGGGAGCTCACGGCCTACCAGAACGCCGCCTACGGCCGCCGCTATCTGCAGCGGGTGGAGAAGGTCCGCGCCGCCGAAGCCGCCCTGGGCTCGGAGGGGCTGAGCCGGGCGGTGGCGATCAACCTCTACCGCCTGATGGCGGTGAAGGACGAATACGAGGTTGCCCGGCTCTATTCCGACGGCCGCTTCGCCGCTTACCGCGACGAGGCCTTCAAGGGCGGCAAGGCCAAGGTGCTGCTGGCCCCGCCGCTGCTGTCGCCGAGGGACGCCGAGGGCCGGCCGCGGAAGATGGAATTCGGCGGCTGGATGCTGAAGGGCGGCTTCCCTGTGCTGGCCAGGCTCAAGGCCCTGCGTGGCACGCCGCTCGACCTCTTTGGGCGGACGCCCGAGCGGAAGATGGAGCGCAAGCTGCTCGCCGACTACGAGGCTGACGTGGACCGGCTGGTCGCGGGGCTGTCGGCCGAGCGCCTGCCGCTGGCCGTGCAGATCGCCCGCGTCCCCGACCAGATCCGCGGCTTCGGGCACGTGAAGGAAGCCTCGGTCGGGCCGGCGAAGGCCCAGGCGGCGCGGCTGTGGGCGGAGTGGGAGAGGGTGGGGCAGGAGGTGGCCGCTTGAGTTACCGCTAAAACCTCTTCTTCCGGTCGTCCCCGCGAAAGCGGGGATCCGGGCCTTATTGTTTTCGACATCGGGTACTTTGAGTGGCCGAATGCAGATCAAAAAACCTGGGCCCCCGCTTTCGCCGGGGTGAGCGGTTGAAAATACTTGCTAAGCGGCTCAAGTCTTCGCGACGCCGGTATGGTCTCACTCTTCGTCTCGGTTGGACGCCGCGTCTCATCTTGTCGCAAAATGTCTTACCCTCCATCGAAAGGACTCGTTCGGGCCGCCCCGCGATATCCCTCATGCTGAGCATATCGATACGGATGTTCATCGGGTTCGCGCGAGCGTTATTGCTTCCGCCGACGCCCCCTCCCGCGCTAAGCCTCCCGCCATGGCCGAGTTCGACTTCGACGCCGTGGTGGTGGGCGCGGGCGCCGTGGGGCTGGCGTGCGGCCATGCGCTGTCGCGACGTGGGCTCTCGACCGCGGTGCTGGAGCGGGAGGCCGCCATCGGCCAGGGGGTCTCCTCGCGCAATTCGGAGGTGATCCACGGTGGGCTCTACTATCCGACGGGCTCGCTGAAGGCGCGGCTGTGCGTGGCGGGGCGGCGCGCGCTCTATGCCTTCCTGGAGGCGCACAAGGTCGCCTTCGACCGCTGCGGCAAGCTGGTGGTGGCGACCTCGCCGCAGGAGCTGCCGCAGCTCGACGCGATCTACGCCCAGGCCGTCGCCAATGGCGTCGAGGGGATCGCGCGCCTGACCCGCGACGAGGCGCTGGCGCTGGAGCCGGAGCTCGCCTGCCACGGCGCGCTGATCTCGCCTGAGAGCGGGGTGTTCGACAGCCACGGCTACATGCTGGCCCTGCAGGGCGAGATCGAGGCGGCCGGCGGGGCCGTGGTTGTTTCTACGCCGTTCGAGGCCGCGGCGCCCCTGGCGGGCGGTGGCTTCCGCATCCGGGCGGGCGGCGCGGAGCCCGCGGAGCTCTCCTGCCGTCTGCTGGTCACCGCGCCTGGCCTTTCGTCCCAGGGGGTGGCGGCGCATATCCAGGGCTTTCCGGCGCAGCGCATTCCGGCGGCCCACTACGGCAAGGGCGTGTACTTCCGCCTGGCCGGCCAAGCGCCCTTCGCGCGGCTGATCTATCCGCCGCCGATCCCGGGCGCGCTCGGCACGCACTATCGCCGCGACCTGGGCGGGCAGGGGGTGTTCGGCCCGGACCTGCACTATGTGGACGCGCCCGACTACACGGTCGACCCGACGGCGGCGGCCGATTTCTATCGCTACATCCGCAAGTTCTGGCCCGGCTTGCCGGAGGGTGCGCTCGCCCCCGACTACGCGGGCGTCCGGCCGAAGATCCACGGCCCCGACGAGCCGCAGCCGGACTTCCGCATCGACGGGCCGCAGGCGCACGGGATCGCCGGCCTGGCGGCGCTGTTCGGCATCGAGAGTCCCGGGCTCACCGCCTCGCTGGCGATCGGCGAGGAGGTTGCGGGGCGTCTGGGAGTCTAACGAGCATCACGCTCGTTGGTCTCTCACGGATCGTCGACGTCTCGTCCGTTGGAGCGCCGTGGGGCGGCTGGCGCAACGTGCGATTTTAATTCAACTATAAATTAACAATAGGTTTTGGTCGAACAGCGGTGCCGTGCAAATCTGAAATGAGTTTTTGGGAGGCGCCACATGCCGACGATCGTCGCTGGCCCACAGGGGCTGGACATGACGAACTTGGATCTCTCCGTGCTGTTCGACGGCACGATCGCGAGAGCCACGAGCACCACCTACCAGCTGAGCCTTCCGGACGGTGAGTTGGTGACGTTCACCGGGATCGGCTTCACCTATAACTCAAGCGGCATCCCCACCGGGGGCACGGTTACCGGACTGTCCGATAGTTACCTCGGGCAGAGCGTCTATCAGGCTTCCGGCTTCAGCGTGCCGGCCACGAGCTTCGTAAGCTGGGCCTACAATGGTCAGACCCTGCAAGCCCTGCAGACCGTGCTCGGCGGATCCGACACGATCATCGCGTCGGACACCGGTAACCTTCTGTATGGGTTCGGTGGCGACGACTCCATCGTCGGCGGAGCTGGTGCGGACTATCTGGACGCCGGAACCGGTGGAAACACCGTATTTGGCGGCGCGGGCGCCGACACCGTGATAGCGTTGAACTCCGCGGGCTCGAACTCGCTCCTGGCCGGCGATGGAAATGACATCGTCTATGGGGGATCGGGCTTCGATGCGGTGAATGGAAACAAGGGCGACGACACCGTCATCGGCCGTTCCACTGTCGGCGACTGGCTGCTGGGCGGCCAAGGCCAGGACTCCATCGACGCCACCGCCTCAATCGGCCACAACATCATCAACGGCAACCTGGGGAACGACACCGTTCATGGCGGCTCGGGCGGCGACAGCCTGCGCGGCGGCCAGGGCGACGACGTGATCGTCGGCGGGGCCGGCGCCGACTGGATCACCGGCGACCTCGGGAGTAATACGCTCACCGGGGGCCAGGGCTCGGATACCTTCCATGCAAGTGCCGGAACAAGCGTTGTCACCGATTTCGCCGTCAGCCAAGGTGATCGCGTCGAGGTCGATCACGGTGTGACGTACCAGACCTCCCAGTCCGGTGCGGACGCGCACATCGACTTCTCGAACGGTGGCCACCTCGTCCTTCAGAACGTCCAGCTCTCGGCCTTGACGGGCGGGTGGATCGTCACGACCTGACGGCCTCGGTGGGGCTCGGCTAATCGCCGATGCAGTTGTTCGAGGTCTAGACCTGCTCGTCCCGAGGTCCGGATGAGCGCAGGAGAGGCGTTCAACCTCACCGCGGGACCAGCTTCAGCACCCGACCGTTATCGCTGTCGGTCAGCAGGTAGAGCGCGCCCTCCGGCCCCACCCTCACGTCGCGGATCCGCTCGTGCAGGTCCTTCAGCAACCATTCCTCGCCGACCACCCGCTCGCCCTTGACCGTCAGCCTGGCCAGCAGCTCGGCCGCCAGTCCGCCGACGAACAGGCTGCCCTTCCAGGCGGGGAACAGGTCGGCGTCGTAGAAGGCCATGCCCGAGGGCGCGATCACTGGGTCCCAGTAGTAGACCGGCTGCTCCATGCCGGCCTTGCGGGTGGCGCCGGTCCCGACGGGGCGGCCGCTGTAGTCCTCGCCATAGGTGATCACCGGCCAGCCGTAGTTCCGCCCCGGCCGGATGACGTCGACCTCGTCGCCGCCGCGCGCGCCGTGCTCGACGGTCCAGAGCCGATGGGCCCAGGGATCGAAGGCGATCGCCTCCGCATTGCGGTGGCCGAGGCTCCAGATCTCCGGCCGCGCGCCTGGCCGGCCGACGAAGGGGTTGTCCTTCGGCGCGGCGCCGTCGACGTCGATACGGACGACCTTGCCGAGGTCGCTGTCCAGCCGCTGGGCCTGGGCCTTGCTTTCGAACCGGTCGCCCACGGTGACGAACAAGGTCCCGTCGGCCGCGAACGCCAGTCGCCCGCCGATGTTGGCAGCGCCGGGCCGCACGGGAACCGCGCGGAAGATCACCTGCAAGCTGGCGAGCTTCGGGGCCTGGCCTTCGACCAGCTCGGCGCGGGCCACGGCGAGCGTCGAGCCGCCCGGCCGGGGCTCGGAGTAGGCGAAGAAGATCCGGTGGTTGCGGGCGAACGCCGGATCGAGGGCCAGGCCATAGAGGCCCAGCTGGTCGCCGGTCACCACCTTGGGGACGCCCTGGACCGGCGGCGAGAGCGCGCCCTCTTTCGAGACGATCCGCATCCGTCCGGGCCGCTCGGTCACCAGCATCCGCCCGTCCGGCAGGAAGGCCAGGCCCCAGGGATGGACCAGGCCACGCGCGACGGTAACGACGCGAAAGGCCGTGTTCGTGGCGAGCCTGGGCGCGCGGGTCTGGCCGGCGAAGGCGGGCTGCTGGCTGGGGACGTTGGGCGGCCGGGTCTCTTCCGGGGCCTGCGCCCAGGCCCGCGCGCTCCAGGCGCCGAGGAGGAGCGTGAGGGCCGCCGCCGCCGTGATTCCGACCCGCATGGTCCGCCTTCCGTCAGAGCGGGCCGGCCACCTCCGCCAGCGCCGCCCGGGGCTCCGCGCCCTCGAGGTGGATCAGCGACCAGACCGCGAAAAACAGCAGCGGCCAGCGCCGGCCGGCCGCCTCGTCTGCAAAGACCCGCTGCACCGCTTCCGGTTCCCGCAGGGAGCGCACGGCGGCGACCTTGGCCAGCCTGGGCGCGATGTCGGCGGCGCGCGGCGCGATCCAGGCCTCCACCGGCACGGTGAAGCCCTGCTTGCGGGCCCAGGGCTGGGCGGCCGGGCAGGCGCGCTCCAGCCACTTACGCAGCAGCCACTTGCCGTAGCGGCCACGCACCTTGAAGTGGTCGGGCAGGGGGAAGGCAAAGGCGGCCACCTCCGGGTCCAGGAACGGCGTGCGCCCCTCCAGCCCGTGCGCCATCAGGCAGCGGTCGAGCTTGAGCAGCAGGTCGTTCGGCAGCCAGGTGGCCACGTCGGCCCACTGCGCCTGCTGCAGCGGGGAGAGGCCTTTCGGCGCCTCGGCCTCGGCGCGCCAGCGGGCGAGGGCGGCGGCGTTCCCGGGCCGTGGCTCCGCCGGCCGGCCGCCCAGCCAAGCGGGCCGCAGCGCGCGGCGATACCGCCCATAGCCGCCGAACAGCTCGTCCCCGCCTTCGCCGGTGAGGACCACGGTCAGCGTGTCCTTGGCCGCCTCGGCCAGCTTCCAGGTCGGCAGGGTCGCGTAGTCCGCCGTGGGATCGTCGAGCGCCCAGGCGACTTCGGGCAGGATGCGCCAGAAGTCGGCCTCGTCGAAGCGCGTCTCGCGCCAGTCGAGGTCGAGCGCGCGCGCCACCCGCTCGGCCTGGGCGCGCTCGTCCTTGGCGGCCGGCGCATCGAAGCCGCAGGTGAAGGCCGTGACTGGACGCTCATTCAGCCGCGCCATCAGGGTAGCGATCGCGGCGGAGTCGATCCCGCCGGAGAGGAACAGGCCGTAGGGCGCGTCGGAGCGCTGGTGCACCCGCACGCTGTCCTCGAGCACGGCGTCCAGGCGGGCGAGGAGGGCGTGCTCCGAGACGCCCCCTCCGTCTCGGCGCTGGGCGCCGATCCGCCTCCCCCGCTTCGCCGTGGAGGATCTGGGCCCCAGCTCCGGCGACTGAGGCAGCGTTATTTCCAGAGCCCCCCGCCGCCGCTTTTCGCCCACCACCCGCCCCTCCTTCAGCTCCAGCACCTCGCCGGGCGCCAGGCGGCGGACGCCGCGGAAGGCGCTGCCCAGGGCGTAGTTGAAGCCCAGCAGGTCCTCGGCCGCGGCGGGCTCCAGCTCCGGCTGCAAGAGGCCCGCCGCGAAGAAGGCCCGCGGCTCGGAGGCGAAGGCCAGGCCGCCGTCGTGCTCCATGAGGTAGAGCGGCTTGATGCCGAATGGATCGCGCGCCAGCCAGGCGCGCCCGTCGGCCCCGATCAGGCAGAGCGCGTACATGCCGCGCAGCCGGGCGAACGCCGCCGGGCCCTCCATCCCATAGAGGTGCAACAGGGGCTCGAAGTCGGAGCCGGTAGCGAGCCGGTCGGCCAGGGCGAAGTCGCGCGCCAGCTCGAGGTAGTTGTAGATCTCGCCATTGCCGATGACGGTGGAGCCCGCGCCGTGCAGCGGCTGCCAGCCGCCCTCCAGGTCGATGATCGAGAGCCTGGCGTGGGCCAGCGCCACCGCGCCCGCCGGCTCCAGCCGCACCCCGTCCGGCCCGCGGTGGGTGATCGCCCCGATCATGCGCTCGGTGACGGCCGCCGCGTCCCCGGCGGCGCCCAGCACGCCCGCGATCCCGCACATCAGAGCGCCCCGTAGTCCGAGAAGAGCGCTTTCCACTGGCCGACCACGGCGGCCTCGGAGAACTCCAGCTCCACCCGCCTGGCCCCGCGCCTGGCGAGCTGTTCGCCGAGGCCGGTTTCCGTCAGCAGCCGGCGCACGCCGCCGGCCAGGGCCTCGGGGTCGTCGACCGGGACCAGCAGGCCGTCCTTGCCGTCCTCGATCAGCGCCTTGGGCCCCTGGCTCTCGGCCGCCACCACCGGCAGGCCGTGCGCCCAGGCCTGGATCACCACATTGCCGAGCGGCTCGTAGCGCGAGGGGAAGACGCAGACGTCGGCGGTCCTGTAGAGCGCCGAGGCGTCGGTGCGCCAGCCGAGGAACCGCACGCGTCCGTCCAGGCCAAGCGCCGTCACCATGGCCTTCAGCCGCGCCTCCTCCGGGCCGGAGCCGGCTATCCACAGGAAGGCCTCGGGAAGCCGGGTCAGCGCCTGCAGGGCGATGTCGTGGGCTTTGGCCTCGTGCAGCCGACCCATGGCCAGCAGCAACGGCGCGTCCTCGGGCGTAGACAGGCTCGCGCGGGGGACGGGCGCGGCCTCGGCGGGCGCGGCCGCGTAGTTCGGGATGCAGCGCACCCGGCCGGCCGGCCAGCCCTGGCCGACGATCCACTCGGCGATGTCCTCGGTGTTGGCCACCAGCTCGTCGAACCCTTTGTAGTATTTGAGGTTGTAGTAGCCGCCGAGCCGCCCGATCCGCGCCCAGGGCCCCTTCGGCGCATGCCGCGCCGCACGGTTCATCCAGGCCAGGGCCAGCCTGGCGCCGTTCAGCCGGGCGAACCCCGCCGTCGCAGTCTTGGTCAGGATGTCCAGGGGGCCGCCGAAGCCCAGCACCTTCACCGGCGCGCCAGCGGCCTGCAGCGCGGCCTCGCGGCCGGGATGACGGCGCAAGGCGACCGCCTGGCCTACGCCGGCCCGCGCCAGCGCCTGCACCAGGTCGAGAAAATAGGTCTCGGCGCCGCCGTCGCCGGACGTGCCTAGGAGGTGGAGCACGCTCATGAGGGCGCTGAGCCTAGCCGCTCCGGCGTCCGCGCCCAAGCCGCTTGAAGCGGTGAAAATCTGCCCCTATAACCCGCGCCTCGCTCGCGAGACCCGTGGCTGGGTAGCTCAGATGGTTAGAGCGGTGGATTCATAACCCACAGGTCGGCGGTTCGATCCCGCCCCCAGCTACCAAATTCTTTCAAAGACTTAGAAATTCTCGCGCTCCGGCGCCCCGGCGGATGGGGCACATATGGGGCACAAGGCTGCCGCGGCCTCACGACATTGCGCCCGGTTTCAAGCGGTCGTACCTGATGCCGCGGTGCTGTTGGCCCGGCTGTTCGCGTCCGGTTTCATGCGGTTCTCGCAATTATGCGCGCGCGTTCTCCTCTCGTTGGGATTTGTCCTCCTGACGCAGGGCTACCGCGTCACCCATGTGCTCGGAGTGCGGCTGCCGTGGGTGAAAGGCGAGGACGTTTCGTCGCCGAAGCCCTGAAGGTCAGTCTCTGGTTCGGTCGCAATGGTGGATCACGACTTCAAGCGCACCTTGTCCACGCCGGCTCGCTCCGCCACGATGTGGGGGGGCGATCGGTGGCCGGCGCGGTTGTGCGCAGCGTTCGCGCGAAAGGCGTCGAGGTCGACCGACAACCTGGTGTCGAGGACGGGCCCGCTCATGCCCCGATCAGCTCCCGACCGATCAGCATGCGACGGATCTCGTTGGTGCCGGCCCCGATATCGAGCAGCTTGGCGTCGCGCATATAGCGCTCGACCGGCCAAT
>CBJNAS010000088.1:0-10250 GCA_966434565.1 uncultured Phenylobacterium sp. | reverse complement strand
GGCGCCGATGCTGCGAGCGCGCGCCGAGGTCTCCACGAGCAGGCCGACGGCGCGCACGCCGAGCGTGACTTGCCCCTCGATCGACGCGCCCGCGCGATCGGGCGCGGCCGAGTCCAGCTCCAGGCGCCAGGCGCGGCCGTCCCGCGCCGGCGGCGGGCGGACGTCGATGGGCTGTGGGCCGCGGTTGACGAGCACGGCCACCCGGTCGTCGCCGGCGATAAGGATCATCTGCAGCGCCGTCCCGGCCGGATCGTCCCAGTTGTCGGGTTGCATCGGCGCGCCGTCCGGCCGCAACCAGGCCACGTCGGGCCACGGGCCGTCCTGCGCCTGGCCGGTCAGGAAGCGGTCCTGGCGCAGGGCGGGATGGCTGCGGCGAAGCTCGACCAGCCGGGCCGTGAAGGCCGCCTGCGCCGTATCGGCGCCGGCCCAGTCGATCCAGCTCGTCGGATTGTCCTGCGCGTAGGCGTTGTTGTTGCCGCCCTGGCTGTGGCCCAGCTCGGCGCCCATGGCCAGCATCGGCGTGCCGCGCGCCAGGATCAGGGTGGCGAGCAAGGCGCGCTGGTCGGCGGCGCGGCGAGCCCGCACCTCGAGGTCTTCGGAGGGCCCCTCGACGCCATTGTTCCAGGAGGCTTCGTGGTCGGATCCGTCGCGATTGTCCTCGCCGTTGGCCAGGTTGCGCTTGCGCCCGTAGGCGACGAGGTCCGCCAGGGTGAAGCCGTCGTGGGCGGTGACGAAGTTGACGCTGCGCGAGGAACGCCCGCGCGCGCCGAACGCCGCCTCCGAGCCCGCCAGGCGATGGGCCAGCTCGCCGAGCCGGACGGCGTCGCCGCGCCAGAACCGACGGACGGTGTCGCGGAAGCCGTCGTTCCATTCGCCCCAGGCGGCGGGAAACCGGCCCAGCTGGTAGCCGCCCAGGCCGCAGTCCCAGGGCTCGGCGATCAACTTCAGCGCGCGAAGCTCCGGATCCTGCAGGATGGCGGCGAACAGCGGGGCCTGGACGTCGAAGCCATCCGGCCGCCGGCCGAGCACGGTGGCGAGGTCGAAGCGGAAGCCCGCGATTCCGCCCCGGCGCGCCCAGCTGCGCATCGCCTCCATCGCCAGCCGCACGCCCGCGGGGGTGTCGAGGCGCAGGGCGTTGCCGGTTCCGGCGTGGTCGATGTAGCGCGCGGGCGCGTCAGGCCGCAGCCAATAGTAGCCGCGGTTGTCTAGCCCCCGCAGCGACAGCGTCGGACCGTGCTCGTCGCCCTCGCCGGTGTGGTTGAAGACCACATCCAGGATGGTCTCGATGCCGGCCGCGCCGAGCGCCTCGACCGCGGCGCGGACCTCGGCCCAGCCGCCGGGCGCCAGCCTCGGATCGGGCGCGCAGAAGGCGACGGGGTTGTAGCCCCAGTAGTTGCTCAGGCCCAACGGCGGCAGATGCCGCTCGTCGATCCAGGCGGCGGTCGGCAGGAGCTCCAGCGTGCTGACGCCGAGCCGCTTCAGATGGTCGACGACCGCCGGGTGGGCGAGGCCTGCGAAGCGGCCCCGAAGCTCCTCCGGAACCAGCGGGTGGCGCATGGTCAGGCCCCGCACATGGGCCTCGTAGATGACCGTCTCGTCCCAGGGAACGATGCACCTCGGCGCTGCCGGGGGGGGCGGGGCGGTGACCAGCGCCTTGGCCATCAAAGGCGCGCTGTCGAGGCCCTCCGCGGGCGGCGCGAACATTGCCGGATGCAGCTCCAGCCTGCGGTCGATCCGCGCCGCGAAGGGGTCGAGCAGCAGCTTTGTCGGGTCGAACCTGAGGCCCCGCGCCGGATCGAAGTCGCCGTGCGCGCGCAGGCCGTACAGCGCCCCCTCGCCCACCCCGTCCACATGGCCGTGGAACACCTCGCCGGTTCGCGCCGGCAGGCGGATGCGGTGCTCGGCGCCGGAGGTCTCGAACAGGCAGAAGTCGACGGCGGTGGCGCTGGAGGAGGCGACGGCGACGTTGACGCCGGTGGCGGTCGGCGTGACGCCGAGCGGCTCGGCGCGACCCTCGGTGACCCGCCCCGCCGCCACGGCCTAGCCGCCGCGTTCCTGCACGAGCTCGCGGTAGAGCTCGGCGTAGCGGGCCGCCGGCTGGGCCCAGGAGACGTCGCAGCGCATGCCGTTGAGCTGCAGCCGTCGCCAGACCTCCGGCTGGCGATAGAGGGCGACAGTGCGGTGCAGCGCGCCCTGCAGGCCCGGGCCCTCGACGGGCGAGAACTGCACGCCGGTGGCCGCGCCGGAGGCCAGGCCCATCGGCGTGGCGTCGATCACCGTGTCGACCAGCCCGCCGACCCGCGAGACCACCGGCACCGCGCCGTAGCGCAGGGCGCAGAGCTGGGTGAGGCCGCAGGGCTCGAACCGGGAGGGCACCACCAGGGCGTCGGCGCCCGCCTGAATCTGGTGGGCGAGCCCCTCGTCATAGCCGATGACGCAGCCGACTCGGCCCGGATTCGCGCTCATCGCCCGGCCGAAGGCGGCCTCCAGCTCCGGCTCGCCAGAGCCCAGCAGGGCCAGCTGAGCGCCGTCGCCGAGCAGCCGCGGCAGCGCGCCGAGCAGCAGGTCGAGCCCCTTCTGCCAGCTCAAACGGCTCACCACCCCGAACAGCGGCGCGTCCGGCGCGGCGTCGAGGCCCATGCGCGCCTGCAGGGCGGCCTTGTTGCGGGCTCGCGGCTTGACGCGACCGGCGGCATAAGGGGCGTCGATCAGCGGATCCTCGGCGGGGTTCCAGACCTCGGTGTCGATGCCGTTGAGGATGCCCGCCAGGCGCTCCGAGCGGCCGTGCAGCAGGCCGTCCATGCCCATGCCGCCCGCGGGCGTGCAGATCTCCGCGGCATAGGTCGGCGAGACCGTGGTGATGCGGTCGGCGAGCCGCACGCTGGCCTTCAGGAAGCCGATGTCGCCGTAGTACTCCACGCCGTCGGGGGTGAAGCTCTCCCGAGGCAGGCCCAGCGCCGCCAGCAGCCGGCGGTCGAACTGGCCCTGGAACGCGAGGTTGTGGATGGTGCAGACCACGCCCGGCCGCGGCCCGCCGTCGTAGGTCAGGAAGGCGCCGGTCAGGCCGGCCTGCCAGTCGTGGGTGTGAACCACGGCGGGGCAGTAGCGCGGGACCAGGCCCTGGGCGATGCTGGCGCCCATCCGGCTGAGCGCGGCGAAGCGCAGCGCATTGTCGCCATGCTCCCGCCCGCGGGCGTCGGCGTAGGGCCCGCCCGGCCGCTCGTAGAGATGCGGCGCGTCCAGCACGAAGAGCTCCAGGCCGGCCGCCCGCGCGGCGAGCAGGCGCGCCGGCCCGCCGTACCAGTCGCCGAAGCTCGCCACCGTCCGCGGACGCGACAGCTGCGGCAGCACCTCGGCATAGGCCGGCAGCAGCGTGCGCACCCGCACGCCGAACGCCTCGAGCGCCTTGGGCAGGGCGCCCGCCACATCGGCCAGCCCACCGGTCTTGACCAGGGGATAGACCTCGGACGTGACGGCGAGGACGTCCAGCCGGCTCAAGCGGCGGCCCCAAAAGGTGTGTTGTGATGCCCCACGGCATGAACCGCCCGGTGTTCATCGGCGCCGGGCGATACATGGGCGAGGACGAACCGGCGGGTGGGCTCACGCTGGAACAGCTCGAAGGCCTCAAGCAAGCCTTGGGCCTGAGCGTCCATCCGACCGTGCAGGGCTGAGGCGCTCACGCGCGCGAGTCCAGCCGGTCGATCATGTTCTGGGTGATCAGGCAGACGCCGGCCTCGCTGCGCCGGAAGCGCTTGGCGTCGATCACCGGATCCTCCCCGACCACCAGGCCGTCGGGAATGGTGACGCGCCGGTCGATGATCACGTTCCTCAGCCGCACGGACCGGCCGATGACCACGTCGGGCAGGATCACGCCGAGCTCCACGCTGGAATAGGAGTTCACCCGCACATTGTTGAACAGCAGCGAGCGCCAGACGGTCGAGCCCGACACCACGCAGCCGCCAGCGACGAGCGAGGAGGTCGCGCTGCCGCGACGGCCGGGATAGTCGTGCACGAACTTCGCCGGGGCGTTCATTTCGCTGTAGGTCCAGATCGGCCATGACCGGTCGTACAGGTCCAGGTCCGGCACCACCTCGGTCAGGTCGATGTTGGCGGCGAAGTAGCTGTCGATCGTTCCCACGTCGCGCCAGTAGGGCAGCGCCTCGGGCGCCGGCCGGATGGCCGAGCGGCTGAACGGATGGGCCACCGCCTTGGCCTCCTTGACCAGCCGGGGGATGATGTCCTTGCCGAAGTCGTGGCTGGAGTCCGGATCGGCCGCGTCGCGCCTCAGCGCCTCGGCGAGGAACTCGGTGTTGAAGACGTAGATGCCCATGCTGGCCAGCGCGAGGTCGGGATGGCCGGGCATGGCCGGGGGATCGGCCGGCTTCTCCACGAAGTCGATGATCCTGTCGCTCTCGTCGACCGCCATCACGCCGAAGCCGGTGGCCTCCATTCGTGGAACTTCCAGGCAGCCCACGGTCACGTCGGCGCCCTGCTCGACGTGCTGCTGGAGCATGATCTCGTAGTCCATCTTGTAGACGTGGTCGCCCGCCAGAACGATGATGAAGCGGGTCTCGTAGTCCAGCACGATGTCCATGTTCTGGGCCACCGCGTCGGCGGTGCCCACGTACCACTTCTCCTCCGAGACCCGCTGGCTGGCGGGGAGGATGTCGAAGGTCTCGTTGCGCTCCGGCCGGAAGAAGTTCCAGCCGCGCTGCATGTGCCGGATCAGGCTGTGGGCCTTGTACTGGGTGGCCACCGCGATGCGGCGGATCCCTGAGTTCAGCGCATTGGAGAGCGCGAAGTCGATGATCCGGAACTTGCCCCCGAAGTAGACGGCGGGCTTGGCGCGTACGTCCGTCAGCTCCAGCAGCCGGCTGCCTCGGCCTCCGGCAAGCACATAGGCCATGGCCTGGCGGGAGAGGGGCGAATGGATGACGCGGCCGCCGTTCAACTGAGCCTCCCTGTGCTCATTCGCCCTGTGCTCATTCGCTGGGCTGGTATTGGAAATAGATCGCAGCAAGCGGGGGAAGCAGAATCTCGGCCGAGGCCGGCATGCCGTGCGAAGGCGCTGCGACGGCCTCCACTTCGCCGAGGTTGCCGAGACCCGATCCGCCATAGATGGCCGCGTCCGAGTTGAAGACCTCTTTCCAGCGTCCCGCGAGCGGCAGGCCGATGCGGTAGGCCCGACGCGGCAGCGGCGTGAAGTTGCAGACCACGGCGACCGGCAGATCGCCCGGGCCGCCCTGACGGAGCCAGGCCGCCACCGACTGGTCCGCATCGTCGACCACCAGCCAGCAGAAGCCCTCTGGCTCGCAATCGCGGGCATGCAGGGACGGCAGGGTGCGATAGAGCCGGTTCAGGTCGCCCACCGCGCGGCGCAGGCCCTGGTGGCGGACATGGTCGAGCAGCGCCCAGTCAAGCTCGCCCCGGAAGTTCCATTCGGCCCACTGCCCGAACTCCTGGCCCATGAACAACAGCTTCTTGCCCGGATAGCCCCACATGAACGCGAAATAGGCGCGGGCGTTGGCGAACCGCTGCCAATCGTCGCCCGACATGGCGTCGCCCGACATGGCGTCGCCCGGCATGCGGCCGAGGATCGTGCCCTTCCCGTGCACCACCTCGTCATGGGAGAGCGGCAGGACGAAGTTCTCGGAAAAGGCGTAGAGCAGGCCGAAGGTGAGCTGGCGGTGGTGATGCCGGCGATGGACCGGGTCGCGGGCCATATACTCCAGCGTGTCGTTCATCCAGCCCATGTTCCACTTGAAGCCGAAGCCCAGGCCGCCCTGGTCGACAGGCCGGGTCACCCCAGGCCAGGTGGTAGATTCCTCAGCGACCATCAGGACCTTGGGCTCTGCCGCGTGGGTCGCCACGTTCAGCGCCTTGAGAAAGGCCTCCGCCTCCAGGTTCTCGCGCCCGCCGCGCGCGTTCGGCAGCCAATCGCCCGGCTGGCGGGAGTAGTCGAGGTAGAGCATCGAGGCGACCGCGTCGACGCGCAGCCCGTCGATGTGGAACACCTCCAACCAGTAGAGCGCATTGGCCAGCAGCACATTGGCGACTTCCCGCCGGCCGAAGTCGAAGATCGCGCTATTCCAGTCGGGGTGGTGACCCCGCCGCGGGTCTGCGTGCTCGTAGAGCGGGGTCCCGTCGAAGCGGTAGAGGCCGTGGGCGTCCGTCGGGAAGTGGGCCGCCGGCCAGTCGAGGATCACCCCCAGGCCCGCGGCGTGGGCCCGGTCCACCAGCCTGGCGAAGCCGGCCGGATCGCCAAACCGGCTGGTGGGCGCGAACAGGCCGACCGGCTGATAGCCCCAGGAATCGTCCAGCGGGTGCTCGGAGACCGGCAACAGCTCCAGGTGGGTGAAGCCCATCTCGGCCGCGTAGGGGATCAGGCTGTCGGCCAGGGCGTCATAGCTCAGGAAGCCGCCCTCGGCCCCGCGCCGCCAGGAGCCCAGGTGGACCTCGTAGACGCTGATCGGATCGCGGCGCGGCTCCCGCGCGCGGCGCTCGCGCAGATAGGCCGCGTCGCTCCAGGCGAAGCCCTCCACGGAAGCCACGATCGAGGCGGTGGCGGGACGGAGCTCGGCTGCGAAGCCGAACGGGTCGGCCTTGAGCGGCAGCAGCGCGCCGTCCGGTCCGACGATCTCGTACTTGTAGCGGGCTCCCTGCCCCACGCCCGGGATGAAGATCTCCCAGAGGCCGCTGTCGACGCGCTTGCGCATCTGCGCGCGCCGGCCGTCCCAGGCGTTGAAGTCGCCCACTACGGAGACCCGGCGCGCGTGCGGGGCCCAAACCGCGAAATGGGTCCCAAGGGCGTCCTGGTGAGCCGTCACATGGGCGCCCAGCCGCTCCCAGAGGCGCCTGTGCGCTCCCTCCACCAGCAGATGGTCGTCCAGCTCGCCGAGCACAGGCGCGAAGCGATAGGGGTCGTCCAGCTCCCACGCGCCCCCCGCGTTCGCCGCATGCAGCCGATAGTCCGGCACGCGCCGGCGCCGCGGCAGAAGCCCTTCGAAGACGCCCGCCGGATGTCGGCGCTCGAGCCGAACCAGGCGGTCGCCCGCGGGCGTCCGCGCCTCCAGCGCCTCGGCGTCTGGGACGAAGGCGCGGATCACCACGCCGGCCGGCGTGCTGTGCGCGCCCAGCACGGCGAAGGGGTCGCCGTGCCGCGCGGCGACCAGCGCCGTGATCTCGTCTTCGCCCAAACGTTCAGGACGTGCTGCGCTCGGCCTCAAACCCGCACCGGGACATTCCAGATGTCTTCCGCGTATTCGCGGATCGTGCGGTCCGAGGAGAAATAGCCCATGTGCGCGGCGTTCAGCGCCGCGGACCGCCACCAGGCGGCCGGATCGCGCCATTTGGCGGCGACCTCCCGCTGCTTGGCCGAATAGGACGCGAAGTCATTGAGCACGAGGAAATGGTCGTGCCGGCGCAATCCGCCCAGCAGCTCGCTGTAGAGGTCCTGCCGGTCCGGGGAGAAGCTGCCGGAGCCCACCTGGTCCAGCACCTGCTGCAGGGCCGGCGAGGCCGCGATGATCTCCTCGGTCCCGAAGCCTTCGCGCCGGCGCTGCTCGACCTCCTCGGCGGTGAGGCCGAAGATGAAGATGTTGTCGTCGCCGACCCGGTCGCGGATCTCGACGTTGGCGCCGTCGAGCGTGCCGATGGTGAGCGCGCCGTTCAGGGCGAACTTCATGTTGCCGGTGCCCGACGCCTCCATGCCGGCGGTCGAGATCTGCTCGGAGAGGTCGGTGGCCGGAATGATCACCTCGGCCAGGGAGACGTTGTAGTTCGGCAGGAAGACCACCTTCAGCCGGCCGCGGATGGTCGGGTCGTTGTTCACCACCTGCGCCACGTCGTGGATCAGCTTGATGATCAGCTTGGCGTTATGATAGCTCGCCGCGGCCTTGCCGGAGAATATCTTCACCCGCGGGGACCAGTCGCGGGTCGGCTGGGCGCGCATGGCGTCGTAGAGCGCCACCGTCTCGAGGATATTGAGCAGCTGGCGCTTGTATTCGTGCTGCCGCTTGATCTGGCTGTCGAACATCGCGTCCGGGTCCAGCCGCACGCCCAGCTGCGACTGGACGAGCTGGGCGAGCTTGACCTTGTGCTCGCGCCGGATCGCCTTCAGCCGCTCGCGCACCGAGGCGTCGTCGGCGAAGCCGGCGAAGTCCGCCAGCGCCGCCGGATCGTCCAGCACCCGCCGGCCGACGGTCTCGACCAGCAGCTCCGTCAGCCCCGGGTTGGCCAGCATCAGCCAGCGCCGGAAGGTGACGCCGTTGGTCTTGTTGACGATGCGCTCGGGGTAGATGCGGTGGAAGGTGGAGAACACCGTCGCGCGCATGAGATCGGTGTGCAGCGCCGAGACCCCGTTGATCCGGTGCGAGCCGATGAAGCTCAGCCAGCCCATCCGCACCTGCCGCCCGCCGTTCTCGTCGATCAGCGAGACCACGCCCAGCTCGTCGTCGCCGATCAGGCCGCGCGCCTTGAGGTCGTCGAGGTGCAGGGCGTTGATAAGATAGATGATCTGCATGTGGCGCGGCAGCATGCGCTCCATCAGCGGAACGCCCCAATGCTCCAGCGCCTCAGGGAGCAGGGTGTGGTTGGTGTAGCTGAAGGTCTGGACGGTGATGGTCCAGGCTTCGTTCCAATCCATCTTGTGCACGTCGACCAGCAGCCGCATCAGCTCGGGGATGGCGATGGCCGGGTGCGTGTCGTTGAGCTGGATGGCGACGTGCTCATGAAGGTTCTTCAGGTCGCCATGGTCGCGCAGGTGCCGGTGCAGGATGTCCTGCAGGGCGGCGGAGGAAAAGAAGTACTCCTGCCGGAGCCTGAGCTCCTCCCCCGCGGCGTTGTCGGCCGCCGGGTAGAGGACCTGGGAGATGGCCGCGGCCCGCGCCTGGGCCTCCAGCGCGCCGACGTGGTCGCCGCGGTTGAAGGCGTCCAGCCTCAGCGGGTCGGGGGCGCGCGCCCGCCAGAGCCGTAGCGTGTTCACATGCTTGCCGCGCCAGCCCACCATCGGCGTGTCGTAGGCCAGCGCCTCGACGGTCTCCGCGGGCCGCCAGTCGCAGCAGGCGGTCCCGTCGCCCCCTTCCAGCGCCTCGACCGTGCCGCCGAAGCCGATCTGAAACACCACCTCGGGCCGTTCGAACTCCCAGGGATTGCCCGAGGCGAGCCAGTTTTCCGGCACTTCAGACTGCCAGCCATTCTTCACCTTCTGCCGGAACAGCCCGTGGTCATAACGGATGCCATAGCCGTAGGCGGCGATCTGCAGGGTGGCCATGCTCTCCATGAAGCAGGCCGCCAGCCGCCCGAGGCCGCCGTTGCCGAGCGCCGCGTCCGGCTCCTGGGCGAAGAGGTCGTCGAGCTTGACGCCCAGCTCGGCGAGCGCGCGCCGCATCGTCTCGGTGAGGTCCAGGGCGTGCAGGCTGTCGCCCAGCAGCCGTCCGATCAGGAACTCGAGCGAGAGGTAGTAGACCCGCTTGCGCTTCTCTCGGTAGATCGCCCGGGTCGAGGGGAACCAGCGGTCGACGATATGGTCGCGGACCGTGAGCGCCGTCGCGACGAACCAGTCGTGCAGGCTGGCGACGATCGGGTCCTTGCCGACCGCATAGGCGAGCTTCGCGACCAGCGTGCGGCGAAGGGCGGCGACGGCCTCGTCCTCGGCAGGCAGGGCGATCGACACAGCGGCGTTCGGCGTGGGGGTCATGGCTCTCTCGTTCGGCAGCGCATTCCGTCCGCGGACGTGCGGGAGCGGGATCCTGATCGCTCGTTGCGCGCGCGGCGTAATCCCGCCGTGCCGATCGTCAGGCTCAGGCCAATGGGCTCACGAGCTCCGACGACGAGGGTCCGTCAGGCAGCGCCGGCTGCGCGCGCTGCTGAACCTGCAGCAGGATCAGCGAGAAATCCACCACGCCCTCGTCCAGCAGGCAGGCGACCTGCTGTTCGTGCTGCTGCTGCACCGGAGCCGTCCATTTCAGACCTTCGGGCGGGCGCGGGAACGGGCCGTGGTCCAAGCTGCGAACCGCATGCACGCGGACGGTGGCGTAGCAGCGCCAGGCGTACGGCACGCCCTCGAACTCGTAGCCGCCCGCATAGGCCTGGAACGCAGACATGCGTATCCTCCTCCCCGCTGCAGGCCGTCGCCGGATTGTTATGGAAGTCAGCCCCGGCCCAAAGTGAATACGCCGACGGCCAAGCTTTGTTCCCCAGACCGCGCTGTTTTTGTTGATGCGACGCGAAGACCCGAGATCTCGCAATGC